>JBGSUY010000153.1:0-5819 GCA_041753195.1 Chromatiaceae bacterium | reverse complement strand
GGCTTGCGGTCCGCTGCGAAGGCCGCCGGATCGAGCTGGAGGCCTTAGTGCTCGCGGACGCCTCGGGCCGCGCCGGGGCTCTGGGTCGTCGGCGCCGCCGGACCGGCCCCAAGACCCTGGCCCTGCATGGCTACTGGAAGGGGGACGGGCTACCGGTGGATCCGCGGATCGAGACCGGGGCAAGCGCCTGGTTCTGGGGAGTGCCGCTGCCCAGTGGGGTCTACAACACCCTGGTGTTCATGGACCCGCGCGACCTGCGGGCCATGGGGGGCAGCCTGCGGGACAAGTTTCTCGCCATGCTCGCCAGCTCGACGCTGCTTCCCTCCGGGTGGTGCAGCGCGGAGCTCTTGGGGCCGGTCCGGGCCAGCGATGCCACCCCCTACGTCGACGAGGACTGCGTGACTGGGGACTCGATTAAGGTGGGGGACGCCGCAATAGCCCTCGACCCCCTGGCGTCCAGCGGGGTCCAACGGGCAATTCAATCGGCGCTACTGGGGTCCGTGGTGGTGAATACCTTGATCCATCGCCCGCGGTCGCGCGACCTGGCGCGGCGGTTCTACCGGGAGAACCTCGCCGACGCGTCGGATCGGCATCGGTCATGGGCCCGGGGTTACTATGCCCAGGTGGCCAGCACCCAGGCGACGCGCTTCTGGCGTGAGCGCGGTGACCCCGCCGACTTGGCAGCGGTCAGCCGGCCCGAGCCCGCCCCACCTGCCCCCCCGGGCACCCCGTTGGACCTGTCTTCGAGTGTTGAAATCGTCGAGCTGCCGTGCGTCTTGGACCGGTTCATCGAGGCCAGACCGGCGGTGCGACACCCCTCCCTGACCTCACCCGTGACCTTCCTGGGCGACGTGGAGCTGGCCCCCCTGCTGCGGTGCGTCCGCGGGGGGATGACATCGCCCGAGCTGTTGCGCTCCTGGATGCCTCGGGTTCCCCCCGATAAGGGCCTGTCCATCGCCCACTGGCTGATGGCGCGCGGACTCCTGGTCCCGCATGAGCGGGGCCCCATGGCACACAACCGGGGGATGGCATGACTCAGGCCCTGGGTGACTGGCTCCGTGCCAACGCCCTCGCGGAGCTCGAGGCGATCTTCGTGGACAACGAGGTCGACCTGAAGACCCTCAAGATCCTGACGGACTCGGACCTCAAGGAGCTGGGTCTGGCCTTCGGGCCCCGTAAGCGCATTCTTGATGCCATCGCGCAGCTGCGACGCCAAGACGGATGCCTGCCGGGGGAGGCCGACCGGTCCTCGCCCACCGAAACAAGGGGCGAGCGGCGGCAGTTGACCGTCATGTTTTGCGATCTGGTGGGGTCCACGGCCCTGTCCACGCTCCTCGACCCCGAGGAGCTCCGAGAGCTGATCCAGACCTATCGCAAGGCGTGCGGCGATGTGGTCACGCACTACGACGGCCATGTCGCCCAGTACCTGGGGGACGGACTGCTGATCTACTTCGGTTGGCCCAGGGCCTACGAGGACGCGGCCGAGCGCGGGGTCCGCGCGGGCCTGGAGATCGTGCGGGCGGTCAATGCCATACGCGGGGCGTCCAAGCTCTCGGTCCGCGTGGGCCTGACCACCGGAACCGTGGTGGTTGGCGAGCGATCCCCCGAAGACAACACCGAGGCGAAGCTGGCCGTCGGGGAGGCTCCCAATCTCGCGGCCCGCGTCATGAGCCTCGCGGGCCCGGACCAGGTCGTCATAGCGCCTCCGACCCGCCGCCTGATCGGCGATGCCTTTGCGCTCAGGGACCTTGGCGCCCACAGCCTCAAGGGGTTCGCCGAGCCGATCCCCCTCTGGCGCGTCGATGCCGTCCGCAAGACGCAGGGTCGCTTCGACGCCGTTCAGGCGGGAAAGCGGCTGACCGACCTGGTGGGGCGTGAGGAGGAGCTCGAGCTGCTCCTCGGCCAGTGGCAGCAGGCGCGGGACGGGAAGGGCCGGGTGGCGCTCGTTGGCGGTGAGGCTGGAATCGGGAAATCCCGTCTCTGCCACGCACTGCGGCAGCGCCTCGCGGAAGCCCATACCGCGCTGCGCTACCAGTGCTCCCCCCACTTCAGCAACTCCGCCCTCTATCCCATCGTCGAGCAGCTCGAGTTCGCGGCGAAGTTTGCCCGTGAGGACGATCCCGAGCAGCGGCTCGACAAGCTCGAGGCATTGCTCGCGGCAAACGGAGGCAAGGCGACCGATGCCGCACCGCTCCTGGCGGATCTGCTGTCATTGCCCACCCGCCGCTATCCCCCCCTCCAGCTTTCTCCCCAACGCCGGAAGGAAAAGACCCTGGAGGCGCTGGTCGCGCAAATCGAAGCCCTATCAGGCAGGCAGGCTGTTCTGATCGTGTTCGAAGATCTGCATTGGGTGGACCCGACCACCCAGGCGTTTCTCGACGCCCTGGTCCAGCGGCTTCCCCGGTTGCCGGTGCTTTTGGTCGCCACCCACCGCACCGACTACTCCGCGCCCTGTAATGGCCTGGCCCACGTGACCAGTCTAGCGCTCCTTCGACTGCCACCGAGCGCGGTCACCCGGTTCGTCGGCGTCATGACCGAGGGGCGCGAGTTGCCCGCCGAGGTGTTGGAAGAGATCATTTCCCACACCGACGGCATCCCCCTGTTCGTCGAAGAGCTGACTAAGTCGGTGCTGGAATCGGGGCTACTGCACGAGAGTGGAAACCAATACCGACTGGCGTCTCCCTTGCCGACTCTGGCGATCCCCACCTCTCTGCGAGACTCGCTGGCGGCGCGCCTGGACCGCCTCGCCCCGGTCAAAGAGATTGCGCAAATAGCGGCCTGTATCGGCCGGGAGTTCTCCCGCGAGCTGCTTTACCGTGTTGCGGGATTGGAGGCCCAACAACTCGACGCTGCATTGGACAGGCTGGTCGAGGCGGGGCTGATCAGTCGCCGCAAGACAGCCTCCGACCTCGTCTACACCTTCAAGCATGCCCTGGTGCAGGATGCCGCCTACGACCTCCTGCTGAAGAGCCGACGCCAGCATCTGCATGCCCGTATCGCACACACCCTGGAAACCGATTACGGCGATCAGGGGGTCCGCAAACCGGAGCTGTTGGCGCACCACTACACCCAGGCGGGTCAATTGCCCAACGCGATTCCACACTGGCGCAACGCGGGCGCCCTTGCCATCGAGCGCGTCGCCCTGAAAGAGGCGGTTGCCCACCTCCAAAAGGCGTTGCACCTGACCGGCCAGCTCCGCGAGACGCGGGACCGCGACGCACTGGAGCTCACAATTCGCGAGCAGCTCAATGCGGCCTGGGCCGGCTTACGCGGATGGGCCGCAGAGGAGATCGGCACAAACACGGAGCGGATCCTGCGGTTGGCCTGGGGCCAGGGCAACGCTCAGAGCCTGATCTTGGGTCTGTGGTGGCTGTGGACCAATACCATCACCCAGGGGCGCATCGCCGACTCACTGCCACTGGTTCAACGCCTGTTGGAGGAAGGCGAAGAAACCCATGATGGGGATCTGAAGATCTTCGGCCCTGCCGCCGCCATGGTTTCGCATTTTCTACTGGGAGAACTGACTGAAGCGAGCCTGCACGCGGAGCGCGTCCTGGCGCTCTATGACCCCGAACGCGCCGAGCGGTTGGTGCAACTGGTGGGCCATGATCTCAAGACCTTTGTCGAGCTCTATTCCTGCCAATGGATCTGGATGCAGGGAGACTACGACCGGGCCAAATCGGTCAGTCACGAATGCGGCGCCCATGCGCGTGCCGTCGGGCATGCCTTCAATCTCGTCTGGTCCATGACGTTTTCGTCCTACGTCTTTGCCTATGGCCGTGAGCCGGAGGCACTACTCGATCAACTTGGCCTGGCCGACAGCCTCGCCCGGGAGCAGGGCCTGGCCTTCTTCAACCAAGTATCCATACCGCAGGCGACCGGCATCGCCCTTCTGCAACAGGGCCGTACGCGAGAGGCTATTGGCCTGCTGCGTCGAAGTATCGACAGTTGGGCCAAGGTAGGCGGAGGGGTGCGAATCCCCTACCTGAAGTCAGCACTGGCAGAGGCGCTCGCACAGGAGGGCCAACTGGCCGAGGCCATGAGCACCATCGAGGAATGCGTCGAGCAGATCGAACGCCCGGGGTATCAGGAGCGGATCTGGTTGCCCGAAGTCCTGCGCATCAAGGGCTGGGTCACCAAGCTTCAGGGCCGCGACTCGGAGGCGGAAGACACCCTGAGGGCCGCGGTGGACCTGGCGCATCGCCAGGGCACCAAGTCATGGGAATTGCGTAGTGCCTTGGCCCTCGCGCACGTGCTGACCGAGCAGGGAAGGCACCAAGTCGCACAGGATGCCCTGTCACCCATCTACAGCTGGTTCCCCGAGGGCGCAGACACGCAGGACTTGGCAGAGGCCCGCGCGCTGATCAGGCATCTGGCGTCGGAGCTCCAGGTACCAGCCCATGCGTCGCGGCGGGCTGAGATCACCAATCACGAATGACCAAGACCCCAAACGAGGCGAAGCATCATGAGCAAGAACAGCACCCCGAAACAGGCACAACCCCTGGACCCCGATCTCCTGCGGGCCCACAAGGCCTATGAGGCGGCCATCAACTCCAATGACACCGACCAGGTCATGGCCATGTACGACAAGGACGCCATGGTCATGCAGCCGGATGGTGAAACGGTCTCTGGCCTCGACAACATTCGCCAATGGGTTGAGGAGTACTTTGGGGCCTATCAAACCCACTGGACCAAGGTCGTCACCATGAACTGGGTGAGCGGCGACTTCGGCTTCGACCAGGGGGACGACACGGCAGTGGATACCCCGCGAAATGGGGGGGACCCGATCCATTGGGACTGCAAGGGCATACTGATCTACAAGCGACAGAAGAACGGCGACTGGCTGGTGTTCCGCGACATCTGGAACAACAATAAGCCGCCATCGACGGGTGTTTGATAGTTGACCCCCAACCGTGCGCTCGCGCTGGGTCGAGCCAAGGCGCGGTTGGGGGCACGCGATCCTTGTCGCCATTAGAGGCAGCACATGACGGATTCTGTCTGGGTGGGGATGGGCCAGGAGATCCAAAGGCAGTTGTCACTCCAGGTCGATCTCTCGTTCCAGCGGCACCACGCGTTCATGGTCGAGCACGGCCTTGGGCACTGCCGGAACCTGGTCGACATCGGCACCGGTAGCGGTCGGTTTCTGGCGGGCATCGCGACTGAGCACCCCACCATCGAATTTCATGGGATCGATGACAAAGCGCACATGCTCCAAGCCGCCACGGGCTTCGACCTCCCGAACATCGGCTGGTCCCGCGCCAATGCCCTCGACCGACAAACGGCGGATCTGCTGCGAGGGGCCGATGGCGTGCTCATGCGCAATATCGTGCTGCATTTGCCGAATACCTCTGCCTCGCTGCATGAGATATTGGGCGCTACGAGGCCCGGCACCCGACTTTGGATCTTCGATGTCGACCTAGACCACTGCCAATGCGTCCCGGACTCCGCTGCCTTCCGGGAGTTCCTGAGCCTGGTCCATGCCTTTTGCGAGCGCAGCGGCGTGGAGATCAGGACCGCGGCGCGGCTCCCCCAGATTCTGGCTGACAATGGATTCGAGGTCGCCGGGGTGGTTGTCGAGCCCTTCAACAACCAGGCGATCGAAGGCCCCCGGTTCGCGGAATACCTCGTGCGTGAGGCATCCCTGTATCACTTCGCGGTCCATGGGACACCGGGCACGGCGGAGTTGCAGCCATTGCGCGAGCTTCTGCGGAGCAATGCCGGGGGCCCCTCGCAATTCGTGCAATACGGCATGGTCATGCTGGCCGCGGAGAAGCGGCTGCCGTGAAGGCGACGCCGATGGCTGGCCGTGCCGGCCGCAG
>JBGSUY010000152.1:0-5940 GCA_041753195.1 Chromatiaceae bacterium | reverse complement strand
CTCGCTCCCGCGAAGGCGCCAGCCAATTGGCGGTCGAGGTCCGATACGGCCGGCGAGCAGCAGGGAGTAGGGGTCGTGGGGCGGCGCAGGTAGCGGCGGGGGTCGCGAGACATTGGTGCTCATGGGGTCGCCTCCAGCTCCCGGGCCGTTCCGACCTCGATCCTCAGGGCCGCCACCGAGATCAGGCCGTTGGCCGCGATGGGAGCGATGGGCACGTCCCGGCACTCGGGCTGTCGCTCGCCGTCCACCGTCAGCAGGAGTCTCGGTACGCTGTCGACACCCTCAACCGAGAACACCCTGTGCACGATCTTCGAGTAGCGCAGGGCGCCGCCGAATGGCCAGCCGGTGCCCTCGTCGCCACCGTTGAGGGGATGCAGGTACCCGGCGATCGCCTGCTCGACCTTCTGTTTCACGGCCACCGGATCGGCGCTGTCCGCGACCACCACCTGGGCGTCGATGGCCACCGGGACATAGAGGGGTGCGACGAGGAAGACCTCGGTGGTTAGAAGCCGACGGGCGTCCAGGTAGGCGCAGATCGTGCGCAGGAGCCCGTCGCCGGGCATCGGGCTGGGTCCCTCGGCGTCCGGGACCACAATGACCGTGATGGCGCCCGGAACCGCCACACCCGGTAAACGCGGGTGCGTGAGCGGCAGGGCCTTGGCGCGGGCCACGTTCCCTGCCTGCTTTGCCAGCAGCTCGAAATCATCTGGTGTGACCGCGCGCTCCCGCGCCCGCAGGGTCCGGCGTGCGCGCACCTGCGCCTCCTCGAATCGCTCCTCGTCGCTGCCGCCGGCAGCGGCGAAGAGGTTGGTTGTCTTGCTGCCGTCGATGCCGGTGATTGGGGTGAGCAGGGTGGTAATGGTGCCGGCGGCCGCGTTGCCGCGATTGCCGCCGCCGAAACGGTACTCGACCGCAACGACATTGGTGTCCAGGTTGTCCGCGTTGGCCACCGGTATCTGGCCATGCTCTCCGTCCCCGGCGCGCACCTCCCCGTTGGTCCAGTTGACCGCCAGCACCTTGTCGGTGGGCCCGGCACCGAAGAGGTCCTCGGCGATCTGCCAGGGGCGCGCGGTGGAGCCGGGGGCCGCCGAGGGGTCCTCGGCGACGCCCTCGTCGATCTCGATCCTCAGGCTGTCCCTGATCACCGGCGTGTTTTCGATCTGGAAGCCCTGGTTGCGTGCGCCCGTGGTACCGCCGAGTATCTCGCCCTGCACCGTCTGGGCCTGCAAGGCCGGCACCGTGTTTGTGCGCACCGCCAGGAGCCGCGGGGCGCGCTCGTATTGGGTCCGGACCAGCCTGGCGCGTAGCCAGAACAGGGGCTCGCGCGGCTGTTTGGTGATGGGGTCGGTGACGTCGTACTCGCCGAGGAAGGCCCGTCCCAGGCCCAGCGCGGAATCGATCCGCAGCACGATGTGTCCGCTGTGGGTAAGGGCCAAAGTCTGGTCACCCAGGGTGTCGACAGGGCGCCAGTCGGTGCCGTCCCAGGCCTCCCAGGCGATGGCGGCGGAGGCGTAGGCACGGGTCTCGGGTGCACATTGAACGGTCAAGGACGCGCTCGGCTGGTCGAGGCTCCAAAACGCCAGGTCGAGGCTCAGCGTCGGGAACTGCTCTGGCGTCGGGTAGCTCGCGGGGAAGCCGAGTCCCAGGACCAGGGCCGCATCGTCGCGCGGGGCCTCTCCGAATGGTGCGAAGCCCGCCGCGGGCGGACCGTTCGGGTTCGGAGAGACCTTGTCGTTGGCCTCGGTGAGGTCGCGATAGACGGCCCCGTCGTAGCACTGCACGGCCAGAAGCCTGCATGCAACCGCGGTCAGCGACCGCTCGGTCTCGAAGACGATGGGCGGGCCGTCGTCGGCTGGCGCGCTGACCTGGGTACGTGGCGGGACGATCACGGAGGACTGGCCAGAGGACTCGTCGACGCTGAAGCAGAGCTCCACCCTGGCCGGGAGCGCGGGCATCAGCTCGATGCCGATCAGCTCCAGGAACTTCACGTAGTTGAGCTGCGGCACCCGGGCCATGCGGAAGAGCATCATCTCGGACAGCCAGGCGAACACGCGCGCGAGGATCATGCCCGGGTCGTTGTCGTTGACATCGCTCCAGTCGGGCCGCCACTCCGGGGTATAGCGGGCGATGCGCGAGCGGATCTCGGCGAGTATGTCGTCGTAGCGGCGGTCGTCGATGACCGGGAGGGCGTCTTTGAGCGGCATCAGCGCGACTCCCGGATGTAAAAGGGATAGACAAGGTTGCCGATGGAGTTGGTCTCGCGTATCCGGTAGTTGATTCGGATCAGCAGCAGGTTGGGCGCGTCCAGCGTGCTCTCGGCATGAACGTCGAGCACATCGATGCGCGGCTCGAACCGGGTCAGGGACTGGCGCACCTGGTGCACGACCAGCGCGATGGTGCGCGAGTCGTTGGGCGCAAACAGGGTGTTGTGGATGCCACAGCCGAACTCGGGGAGCATAGGGATCTCACCTGGAACGGTGGACAGAATGATGACGATCGCCTCCTCGATGCGCTGCTCGTGTCGCGCCTGGGCGATTCGTCCGTTGGGCGTCACCTGCAACGGGAAGCGCCAGCCGACCCCCAGGATGTCGCGGTTCTCGCTCATAGGGTCTGCCGCGGCCCGCCGGCGAAGGGCTGGTAGTCGATCCTCTGGGCCTCCAGCGTGCCGGCGAGGACGATGCTGCGGCCTGGCGCGGGCTCCAGTTGGATGTCGCCATTGTCGAGGAGCAGGATGCGCGCACGCGGGGCACCGCCCGGGCCGAGATTGGCGATCACGACCTCGCGCCCGCCGGTGTCGTGGATCTCCACCAGGCCGACGGGCGAGAGTCCCGCGTCTTTGAGCTGGATGGTGACCTTTCGGCAGGTCTGGGCGTCCCCCGTGTCAAGGCTGACCGCGAAGCGCTGGGTGTCCGCGAGACTAAGGAAAACCAGGTCCGCCGAGGGCGGGCTGAGGCCCAGATATTCGGCGCCGTCGTGATGTGCCCTGACCAGGGCGCGCAACCTGTAGCTCGGGCTGCCGCCGATTGCCTTGGCGATCTTTGGCGCATCGTTCCTGTCCTTCTGCCCGGTGGCAACGAGCAGGCCCTTCCAGGGCAGCGGGTCGCCATCCAGGTGTTGCATCGGCAGCGGTGTCAGCGCCGAGAGCCCGTCGAGGCCGGGCGGTGGTGCGCCCCAGCGTTTTTCGTCCTCGTTCCAGATCTCCTCGCTGCCCGGGGTGCCGCGATAGAGATGGGCGCCCATTCGGTCCAGGGCATCGCCCGTGAGCGGGGTCCCGTCCGGGAATGCGATGGCGGGTAGGCGCAGGTCGATGGCCTTCTCGAGCACCGCCGGCCCTCCCGGTGGGTCGAGCCGGATCTGAGGCGCCGGGACCGCGAGCGGGAGTGTCATATCAGGTTCCCCAGGCCGGGGGTGTATACCGGGCTCACCACCGCGTTGGTGACGACGGTGGATGCCTGGAGCACACCGGAGAAGGTGGCGATACCCGTATTCACGCTGAGTGCGCTGGCGGTGACGCTCACGACGCCGCCCGCGGTGAGTGAGACCGCCCCACCCGCGGTGACGCTCGCGGCACCGCCGGCAGTGATGCTCGCCGCCCCGCCGACGTTGATGCTCGCCGCCCCACCCACGGTCAGGCTCGCCACACCGGTGGCGTTCAGGGTTACGCCCGCGGCGCTGACATCGATGGTGTTTCCGGCACCCACCGAGATCGACAGGGATGGCTGCGGTGTGGCGCTCATGGTGATGGTCACGCCCACACCGGCGCCTGCCCGAAGCTCCACCCTGGTGGCCGCCGGGTTATCGTCCATCAGGACCTCGTTCTGCCCGGACTTGATCCGGACCTTGCCCAGCCCCGGAAGGTCGTCCAGCAGCACCTGGCGTCCGCCATGGCTCGCGATCAGCACCTGGGGACCGGTCGCCTTGTCCTCCAGGGTCACCGAGTGGCCACCCTTGGACCTGAGGATCACCCGGGTGTCGTCCTTCTTGTCCTCGAATCGAAGCTGGTGGCCGCCAGGCGTGATGATGACGCGCATGTGCGCCTCGGTCTCGGGCGACACCTGCTCGCCGTTCCAGAGGAAGCCGACCACATAGGGAAAACCGAATCTGCCGTCCTCGAAGCAGACCAGGACCTCGTCACCCTTCTCCGGCATAAAGAGTGCGCCGCGACCCTTGCCAGACATGGGCGCGGCGATATAGGCCCAGGGTGACTTGAGCCTGTCCTCGATGCGCTTGTACCTGACCTTGACACGCCCCTGCCGGACGTCGATGTCCTCGACGAAAGCGGTGACGACGCCTGCCCCGGTAGTCATACCGCCCCCTCGTCGTTGTTCTCGCGGCGTGCGGTGAATTTGGTCTGGTAGCCGCTGTCGTTGATGGTGTGCGTGGTCTTGATGACGAAATAGACCCCGGAAAAACGCGCGCCCAGACCGCGGATTCGCACCCGCTGGCCGGCCCGCAGGTCGGGCAGGCCGACCGTGGTGCCGGTTGCCTCGACCATCTGCTTCAGGCGCTCGGAGAGCAGGGCGACGGCGCGGTGGTCGGCCTGCTCGGGCGTGTATTGAGGCTCGTTGACCACCACCTCCTCACGGGGTGTGCAGCCCGGGGGATCGAGCAGGTGGATGAGGTCCGCGTTGACCTGCAGATCGGGATGGGTCAGGTCGGCCTTCTTTCGTATGGACCTGTTGGTCTGCCGGTTCCAGCTTCGCACCTCGATGGATTTCACCTGGTTGGCGGTGGTGAGCTTCGGGGTGAAATCGATCAGGGATGTGCCCCATTTGAACTCGTAGGTGACATCCGGCACCCGCGGATTCTTCGCCGTCGAGGGCCCGAAATGCAGCACCTCACGCGGCGGCTTGTCCCTGCCCTGGGGCTCCAGATCCACGAAGACCACATAGCCGACCTTCCTCGCCTCCAGCAGGAGGAAGTCGATGTCGTACTGGTTGTCCTGGGCGATGTAGTCGAGCCTGGGCTCGCGGCGCTTCGCCTGGGGATCGGTACGGATGGGCAGCGGGAAGCGCTTCTTGCCGCCGTCGCTGCGGCGGCCGATCTCCTCGGCGACCTCGCTGATCTTCTTGTTCTCCCAATGGTCGCGATACTGCTTGGTGCGCAGCCTGAAGAGCACGTTGAGCGCACGCACCGTCAGGGTCGAGCTGCCACCGGACGGGAAGCTCGGCTCCAGGCTGGTGGATGTCCCCTTGACGATGGACGTCAGGCTCGACCCGTAGCCGAGCTTCAGCTCGAAATCGGCGAGGCAGGGCTCGAACATCCGTTGCAGCTGCTCCTCGGGGGTGGCACCCGTGAGCCTCGCCTTGCGCTCGGAGCCGACATACTTGAAACGTTGCGCCGCGTCGTCCCAGTTGTTGACCGTGATGTCGAAGCTGTCGATCTCGGTGGTCGAGTCGTTGTAGGTCACCTGGATGACGTCGCGCAGGACCGAGGGTGGCAGTGACTTGCCGCCCACATGGATCTCGAATCGCGGGACATAGAAATCCTCGAAGCTGGCCGAGGCGTCTTTCAGGGTCGTGGCTGGCATGGCGGGCTCGGGTCGAGATCCAGGCTGCCTGCTAGGTCAGCGGGGGGATGGTCAGGAAGACCCCGGGGCTCAGACGGCGGGGGTCGTCGATGCCGTTCTTCTCGGCGATCGGTCGCCAATCCGAGGGCCGGTCGTAATAGCGATTGGCGACGCTCGCCAGGACCTCGCCCTGCTGCAACGGATGGACATGGGTGCGGTCGGGCGAGCTCAGGTCCAGCTCCAGCAGCTGATCGCGCAGGCGCTTGTACTCGCGCAGGCTGACGGTCAGGGTTGCACGCAGCGGCACACCCTCGGGCGAGAACAGGGTGAACTTCTGCTTGATGCTCTCGATGATGCAGCGGAATCCGTTTCGCCGCTGGCTGCCGAGCGGCGGTCCCACCACAGACTGGGCCGCGGCACCGGCGCTGCCC
>JBGSUY010000151.1:0-8481 GCA_041753195.1 Chromatiaceae bacterium | reverse complement strand
GGGTGACTTGGCCTGACTCGGCCCGGGACGCGCCTAGGTGGGGCTGGGCAGGTAGTCTCGCGGCCTCCTAGCGGCTACTGCTTCGCCGTCCTAAGGGGCCTGGCCGCCCTGCCCGCCGGATGCGCCGATCCGGCGCATCCGGGAGGACCCCCGAGGCTGACAAACCAGGCATGCCGGAACTATCCTCCTCCCCTGTCTAAAGGGTCGAGGGGCGCCTGCCGCCCCGCCCCCAAAACTCCAACTGGTCCTGCGCCATGCCCGCCGCCGTTACCGTCGCGACCCTGGCCGCCATGAAGTCCCGCGGCGAGCCCATCGTCTGCCTCACCTGCTATGACGCGAGCTTCGCCTGGCTGCTGGAGATCGCCGGGGTCGACCTGCTGCTGGTGGGGGACTCGCTCGGCATGGTCCTGCAAGGCCATCCCAGCACCGTGCCGGTCACCGTCGAGCAGATGGCCTATCACAGCGCCTGTGTCGCCCGGGGACGTTCCCGCGCCCTGCTGGTGACGGACCTGCCCTTTCTGGCCTGCGCGACCCCGGAGCGGGCCTTCGACAGCGCCGCCCGCCTCCTCCAGGAGGGGGGCGCCCAGGTCTTGAAGCTGGAAGGCGGGGCCGCCGTCCTACCGACCGTCCGCCGGCTCTCCGAGCAGGGGGTGGCGGTCTGCGCCCACTTAGGCCTCCTGCCCCAGTCGGTGAACCGACTCGGCGGCTACCGCTTCCAGGGGCGGGACCCGGATTCCGCCGAGCGCATCCGCCAAGATGCCCTGGCACTGGAGGAGGCGGGCGCCAGCCTGCTGGTGCTCGAGTGCGTACCCGCCGCCCTGGCCACGGCCATCTCCCAGTCGTTGCGCATCCCGGTGATCGGGATCGGCGCGGGAAACGGCTGTGACGGTCAGGTGCTGGTACTCCACGACTTGCTGGGGCTGAACCTGGGGCGCCCGCCGAGCTTCAGCCGGGACTTCCTCAAGGGCAGGGGCTCGGTCGCCGAGGCCCTGGCCGCCTATGTGGCGGCGGTGCGGGACCGCAGCTTCCCCGGTCCGGACGAAACCCCGCATTGAGTCGAGCCATGGAGTGCATCGAGGACCTGAGCGAGCTGCGGGCCCGCATCGGCGACTGGCGCCGTACCGGGGACACCATCGCCTTCGTGCCCACCATGGGCAATCTGCACGCGGGCCATCTCAACCTGGTCGCGGAGGCCCGGCGTCGCGCCCGGCGCGTGGTGGTCAGCATCTTCGTCAATCCCTTGCAATTTGGCCCGAGCGAGGACCTGGCGGCCTACCCGCGCACCCTGGCCCAGGATCGGGTCCTGCTGGAGCAGGTGGGTTGCGACCTGCTGTTCGCCCCGAACGTGGCGACCATGTATCCTCGCGGTCAGGAGGCCCAGACCCGAGTCGAGGTGCCTGGGCTCTCGGATATCCTGTGCGGGGCCAGCCGTCCGGGACACTTCACGGGCGTCGCCACGGTGGTGTGCAAGCTGCTCCACATGGTCCACCCGGACCTGGCCCTGTTCGGTGAGAAAGACTACCAGCAGCTCCTGGTCATCCGGCGCCTGGTGGAGGATCTGGCGATGCCCATCGAGATCCTCGGGGTAGCCACGGTCCGGGAGCCGGACGGACTGGCGATGAGCTCCCGCAACGGCTACCTTTCCGCCGACGATCGGGCCCGTGCGCCGGCGCTGCACCGAATCCTCCAGGTCTCGGCAGACGCCCTTAAGGTGGGCCGGTCCGCCGCCGAGGTCGAACAGGAGACGTCACAGGCACTGGCGAGAGCGGGGTTGCGGCCCGATTATGTGAGTGTGCGCCGGGGCGAAGACCTCGCGGAGCCCGGGGACGCGGATCGGGATCTGGTGATCCTGGCAGCGGTCTATCTGGGACGCGCCCGACTCATCGACAATCTGCGCCTGCGGCGCGGGGTCGAGGGTTCGGGGGATCGGCGCGCCGAAAACGCCGATGGTGCGCCGCAGCAATCCCTGGGATAGAATCTCAAGGCAACTGAAACAGTCTGAATTTCGGAAGGGGCATCGGGCCCAAGGCCATCCCTAACCGCCGTCGTGAGGGAGGGGACATGCAACTGACCTTACTGAAGTGCAAGCTCCACCGGGCTTGCGTCACCCATGCGGAGCTGGACTACGAGGGTTCTTGCGCCATCGACGAGGACCTGCTGCGCCTCTCCGGCATCCGCGAGTACGAGCAGATCCAGATCTACAACGTCGCCAACGGCGAGCGCTTCACGACCTATGCGATCCGGGCGGACGCGGGCTCGCGGATCATCTCCGTCAACGGGGCGGCGGCCCACAAGGCGGCGCCCGGCGATCGCGTCATCATCTGCGCCTACGCCGGGATGAACGAGGCGGAGGCGCGCGCATTCAAGCCCACCCTGGTCTATCTCGACGAGCAGAACCGGGTGATCCGTACCGGCGATGCCATCCCGGCCCAAGCGGCCTGAACCCGATCGTTCTGTTGGGCCGGGATGCGCCTGTGTCCAGGCGCCCGGAGCATCCCTTTAGGCCATCGCGACCTGAGCCAGGGGGTGCACCTCGGCGATGGCGTCCCGATAGAGCTGGAGGTAGGAGCGGGCACTCGCCTCCCAGCTGAAGTCCCGCGCCATGCCGGCCGTCGCCAGGCGGCGCCAGCCCTCTGGATCCCCGCGATACAGGGCCAGCGCCTGCTGGACGCCGCACCACAGGGAGTCGGCGGTCGGCTCGTCGAACAGGAATCCGGTGGCGCTGCCATCGGCCAGGCTCTGGGGGGTGACGTGCACCACCGTGTCAGCCAGCCCCCCGGTACGGTGGACGATGGGCGGGGTGCCGTAGCGCAGGCTGTAGAGCTGGTTGAGCCCGCAGGGCTCGAAGCGGGAGGGCATCAGGAAGGCGTCGCAGCCCGCCTCGATCCGATGGGCACGGGTCTCGTCGTAGGCGAGGAAGACGCCCACCTGCCTCGGATGCGCGGCGTTCAGGGCCAACAGGGCCTGCTCCAGATGGCGCTCCCCCTCGGCCTGGACGACGAGCTGGATGTTCGGATCCTGGAGCAGGCCGGGCAGGATTGCCAGGATCAGGTCCACCCCCTTTTGCTCTACTAGGCGTCCCACATGGCCCAGCACGAAGGCCCCCTCGTTACGGGTCAGCCCGAACTCCCGCTGCAGGTCCAGCTTGTTCTCCGCCTTGAGACCAAAGCTCTCCCGGTCGTAGGTCTGAAGGATCAGAGGGTCTAACGCGGAGTCCCAATCTCGGTAGTCGACGCCGTTCAGGATCCCGGAGAAACGGGGCCCGATTTGGCGCAGCAGCCCATCCAGGCCGCAGCCGAAGCGCGGGGCGCGCACCTCCTCCGCATAGGTGGGGCTCACGGTGTTGACCCGGTCGGAGAACACGATGCCGCCCTTGATGAAGGACATGCGCTGGTGGAACTCGATCCCCCACAGGTTCCACAGGGCCGGGGGTAGACCGATGCGGTCGAAGGTAGCGCGGTCGAAGAGGCCCTGGTAGGCCAGGTTGTGGATGGTGAAGACCGTGGCGGGACGCTCCGGCAGTTCCTGAAGCAGGGGCGCCGCCAAACCCGTCTGCCAATCGTTGCAGTGCAGCACCTCGGGTCGCCAGCCGACCGCCGGCAGACCCTGGGCGATCTGGGCAACCGCCCGGCTGAAGAGCAGGAATCGCTCCGCGTTGTCCCCCCAGTCGCGCCCCGAGAGGTCGGTGTAGGGGTTCCCCTCGCGACAGAAATGATCCGGGGCGTCCACCAGGTAGACAGGCAGGTCCTGATCCGGGTGGCTGCCCTCCAGGATGCGGATGGTCCCGCGGCAGCCGGGCAGCCGGATCTCGCACAGGGCCTTGGGCTCCCGCAGCTGCCTTGCAGCCCGCGGATAGGCTGGGATAATCAAGCGGGCGTCATGGCCCAGGGCCCGCAGGGCGGCGGGGAGGCTGGCGGCCACGTCGGCGAGCCCCCCGGTCTTGATCAGGGGGTGGGCCTCGCTGCTCGCCATCAGGATGCGCAGCTGGCTCGGTCTCGGGAAGGTGATGGGAGCTTGCTCCATGAGGGACCCCTATTCCCCGGTCCAGCCTTACGCGGCCGCCCGAGTGTGCGCCCATTGTGTAATAGGGCCGAGGCTAACGCGGCCCGCTTTCTTGTTCTCTGTCAAGTTCGTAGTTTTACCCAATTATGACGGGGTGATGCAATGCTGGATCCCTGCACCCTGGTGATCTTCGGCGCTACCGGCAACCTGGCGAGCTACAAGCTGCTGCCGGCCCTCTATCACATCGAGGCGGCGGAGCGCCTCTATCCGGGGACCCGGATCCTCGGCTTCGGACGCCGCGCCTGGTCCGATGAGGACTGGCGCGGCGAGGTCCGGGGCATCCTGGAGTCCCGCATCACCGGCGGGCCCAAGGCCGCGGTGCTCGATCGGCTCCTGGCCCGCTCCTGCTTCGCCGAAGGCGACCTGGAGGCCGAGGACGGCTTCGCGCGGCTGGCCGAGCGCCTGCGGGGGGATGACAGTCTGCCCGACAACCGGGTCTTCTACCTGGCCGTGGCCCCACGCCACTACGGGATGGTCGCCGATCGCCTGGCCGCCCTGGGCCTCCACCATGAGGACGGGAGCTGGTCACGTCTGGTGGTGGAGAAGCCCTTCGGATTCGACCAGGAGAGCGCCCACATCCTCGATCAGGGCCTGCACCGCTGCTTCTCCGAGGATCAGATCTACCGCATCGACCACTATCTGGGGAAGAGCACGGTCCAGAATATCCTGGTCTTCCGCTTTGCCAACCTGCTGCTCGAGCCCCTGTGGAACCGCAACTACATCGACCACGTGCAGATCTCCCACGCGGAGGCGCGGGGGATCGAGGAGCGGGCAGGCTTCTATGACGGGGTCGGGGCCATGCGCGACATGATCCAGAGCCATCTGCTGCAGATGCTCACCCTGGTGGCCATGGAGCCACCCCCCAGCCTGGACGCGGAGGCCCTTAGGGATGAAAAGGTGAAGGTGCTGCGCTCCATCCGCCCTATCCCGCGGGAGGCGGTCCACGCGCACGCCTTCCGGGCCCAGTATGCCGGTGGCCGCGGCAAGGACGGCAAGCTGCCCGGCTATCTGGAAGAGCCCGGGGTCGCCCACCCGAGCACCACCGAGACCTACGCGGCGCTCAAGCTCTACATCGACAACTGGCGCTGGCGCAACGTGCCCTTTTATCTGCGCACCGGCAAGCGTCTGGCCCGCACCAACTCCCTGGTGGCCATCCGCTTCAAGCACCCGCCCCAGCAGCTCTTCCGCCAGACGCCCATCGAGCAGCTCAAGCCCAATTGGCTGCTGCTCAATATCCAGCCCAATGAGTGCATGCGCATCGAGATCCAGGTCAAGCAGCCGGGATTCGAGATGCGCGCCCAGACCGAGCGCCTGGACGCCAGCTCATGCGCCCTGCCCTCCGAGCATATCGACGCCTACGAGGGCCTGATCCTGGACGTGATCGAGGGGGACCACACCCACTTCCTGCGGGGCGACGAGGTCAACTGGGCCTGGCAGGTGGTGGACCCCGTGATCAAGCTGTGGTCCACGGAGCGGGACTTTATCCACACCTACCCGGCGGGTTCTTGGGGACCCCTGGAGGCTACCCGCCTGTTCGACCGGGAGGACCAGGACTGGCGTAACGGCCTGGACCCCGATGACGAGCCGGGCTGGGACCCGAGCGCACTCCTGGGGGCCCAGCCGCGCCCGCCGGCGTCAACGTGAGACCGAGGCAGCCGGCTCCGAGGGCCGATCCGAGATCGCCAACCCGCACCCTGTCAACCATCCGCAGGATTGAGCCTGTAGCGTAAGCTAGGGGGCCTCGGCCCCCAGGTTGATCCGCCCCATAGCGCCGCATCCACAGGAGGACACAGCATGCCGCTCGTCAGTCAAACCCCCCAATGGCAGTCCCTGGCGCGGCACTGGCAGCAGGTGAAGGACCTGCACCTGCGGGACCTCTTCGACGCGGACCCCCATCGTGCCCAGACCATGACCCTGGAGGCCGCCGGGCTCTACCTCGACTACTCCAAGAACCGCGTCACCCCCGAGACCCTGAAGCTGCTCTTCGAGCTCGCCGAGGCGGTGGACCTCCAGGGCTGGACCCGCCGGATGTTCTCGGGCGACCGCATCAACAACACCGAGCAGCGGGCCGTGCTCCACGTGGCCCTGCGCAACCGCTCCAACCGGCCCATCTACGTGGACGGCGCGGACGTGATGCCCCTGGTGAATGGCGTCCTGAGGCGCATGGAGGCCTTCGTCGGGCAGGTCCGCTCTGGCGACTGGAAGGGCCACACGGGCAAAGCGATCACGGACGTGGTCAACATCGGCATTGGCGGCTCCAACCTGGGTCCCAAGATGGTCTGCGCCGCCCTGGGGCCTTATCTGAGCGAGGGCTTGAGGGTCCACTTCGTCTCTAATGTTGACGCCACCCACCTGGTCGAGACCATCCGTCAGCTGGACCCGGAGACCACCCTCTTCGTGGTCGCCTCCAAGACCTTCACCACCCAGGAGACCATGACCAACGCCGAGAGCGCCCGGGACTGGCTGCTGGCGGCGCTGAACGACACGGCAGCGGTAGCGAAGCATTTCGTGGCGGTCTCGACGAGCGCCGAGCGGGTCGCCGCCTTCGGGATCGACACCGCCAACATGTTCGGGTTCTGGGACTGGGTGGGGGGGCGCTATTCGCTCTGGTCCGCCATCGGGCTGCCCATCGCGCTCGCCGTGGGGTTCGAACGGTTCGTGGAGCTCCTGGAGGGGGCCCACGCCATGGACGAGCACTTCAGCACCGCCGAGCTGCCCGAGAACATCCCCGCCGTGCTGGGTCTGATCGGGGTCTGGTATGCCAATTTCTTCGGCGCCCGCACCCATGCGGTCCTGCCCTATGACCAGTACCTGCGCCTGCTCCCCGCCTACCTCCAGCAGGGGGACATGGAGAGCAACGGCAAGGGGGTGACCCGCGAGGGCGTGACCGTGGACTACAGCACGGGGCCGGTGGTGTGGGGCGAGCCCGGCACCGACGGCCAGCACGCCTTCTATCAGCTCATCCATCAGGGGACTCAACTGATCCCGGCGGACTTCATCGGGACCATCCACAGCCACAACGCGCTGGGTGGCCATCACCCCAAGCTCATGGCCAACTACTTCGCCCAGACCGAGGCCTTGATGCGCGGACGCACCTTTGATGAGGCCCTGGCCGAGATGCGCGCCGCCGGCATCCCCGAGGAGCGGGCCCAGTTCCTGGCCAGCCACCGCACCTTTCCCGGTAACCGCCCCACCAACAGCATCCTCATGGAGCGCCTGACGCCCCACACCCTAGGGGCCCTGATCGCGATGTACGAGCACCGCATCTTCACCCAGGGGGTAGTCTGGGGCATCAACTCCTACGACCAGTGGGGCGTTGAGCTCGGCAAGCAGCTTGCCTCCGTGATCCTGGGCGAGCTCCAAGCGGGACAGGTCACACAAGACCACGACGGCTCCACCCAGGCCCTGCTCGCCCACTTCATGCGCCATCGCCGTTGAGGCGGAGGGAACCGACGGATCGGCAGTGGGTGACTAGACGCTCCGCCGGGGTGGTGGTGGTGCGCCGTGTCGACGGCGCCCCTCGCTGCCTTCTACTGCGATGCTGCGGCTACTGGGACTTCCCCAAGGGCGAGATCGAGCCCGGTGAGGAGCCTCTACAGGCCGCCCGCCGGGAGGTGACCGAGGAGACGGGGCTTGTTGATCTCGAATTTCGTTGGGGCGAGGCCTTCGTCGAGACCCCACCCTACGCCGGGGGCAAGGTCGCCCGCTACTACCTGGCGGAATCCCGCGCCGGCGAGGTGACCCTCCCCATCAATCCCGAGCTGGGCCACCCCGAGCACCACGAATACCGGTGGGTGGACCTGGATGAGGCCCCGGCCCTGCTAAACGAGCGCGTCCAGCGGGTCCTATCCTGGGCGCGGGCCCACATCGAGCAATAGGGCGGACCGCTGGGGCCTGGCGAGTCGCCGCCAGGGAATCCTCGGCGCCGGACCGCTGAGCCACGGCCTCCTGATCCATGGACCCAAACGATGTCACCACACCCGAGCTAAGCTCTGGTCATCGAAGCCTACCGGCTTTTCCATGACACCGGGAGAATCTGCCACATGAGCACCCCCAGTACAGGCCCATCGGAATCACAGCCATCCGAGACCGGTGCGGCCGCCTCCAACGGAACCGCAACACCCGAGACCAAGGGCAAACGCTCCATCAGCATGCACGACGGCATCGCCGTCTGGTGCGACTGCTGCTCCTGCGAGGCGGAGCCCTATTGGGTCGAGATCGGGAAGGAGATGGGCATGGACCTTGGAAGTGACTACGAAGACGGGGATCGGACCTGAGGTCCACCGCCAGAGGATCCGGGGCCTGGCGTCTTGGCCAGCCCGCTATCGAACCCGGCCTCCCGCACCAGCCGGTGAAGGTCCTTGGGCGCCAGGCGCGGGGCCTCGCGGGTGCGGGTCCAGGGGCCGAGGTGGGCGGGCT
>JBGSUY010000150.1:0-16648 GCA_041753195.1 Chromatiaceae bacterium | reverse complement strand
GCGCCCGTCGCACCGGGAGGGTCTCCGCCGCCTCGGCGCCGGCCGGATGCCGAACCAGGGCGATCAGCACCGCGATCCCGATGGGCACGGCGGCCAGGCCATTGCCCCACTGCATCAGGCGGGTGAAGGCCAGTCGGGTCTCCGCGGAGTCCGGGGCATAGAGGCCATGGATCAACGGCACCAGCAGCAGGGGCAGGATGCCGAGCACCAGGAGGGCGGACAAGGTGTTGTCCCCCAAGGGCAATTCCCGGCCCTGCGCCCGTACCAACCAGATCCAGGCCACCAGCAGGATCTGGGTGTAGGCGAACTGCAGGACATGGCCCGGGCCCCAGAACAGGTACTCGTAGAAGGCCTTGCCCTCCCAGACGGGGGGGAGACTGACCCAGGTCCAAAGCAAAGAGATGGCCGCGACCAGGGTCGCCAGGGCGGCGGTCAGGGTGCCCACCGCCAAGGGGTCGCCCCAGCGGATCTCCCCCCAGACCCGAGTCAGGTAGGTCGCGAGCTGGAGCAGCACACCCAGGGCGAAGATGGCCAGGGCGGTGACGAAGAGCGGATGATCGAGCACCGGCACGTAGTTGTTGAGGAGCGGGTCCGCCGCGCCCAGGAAGGGGGAGGCCGCCACCAGCAGACAGCCTGCCGCCGCCACCCCGAAGGCCGTCCAGGAGAGCCCCGGCACTGGCCGGGCGGCCAGGGCCCAGAGCACACCGCCGAAGGCCAGGAACCAGATCAGCACCGACTGGTCCACGTGCACGATGAGTGCGACCCGGAAGAAGTCCTGGGTCGGGAACAGCGCCCCCGTACCCGGTGCCCGGGCCACCACCAGGAGCAGGGCGAAGATCCCCGCCAGAGCCAGGGCCGTGACCCCCAGGGCCAGCCAGGCGCTCGCGAGACCGCGCCGTCCGTCGTCAGGCCAGCTCAACTCCTCGGTGTCCGCGGGGACGGTCGCTGTCATCGGCTCCTGCACTGGGCTCACCTCGGTTGTCGTTATGAACGTGCCATTCTAGGGACCCGGCCAGCGTGAAGCGAAGCACCTTTTCCAAGCTCGCTGCCGCGACCGCCCTGGTGGCCCTGGCCGTCATCCTGCTCGGGGCCTATGTGCGGCTGAGCGACGCCGGTCTGGGCTGCCCGGACTGGCCCGGCTGCTACGGGCGCCTCGTGGCCCCCAGCCACCCGGAGGCGGTGGCCCAGGCCAATGCCGCTTATCCGGAGCGGCCGGTGGAGGCCCACAAGGCCTGGAAGGAGATGGTCCACCGCTATCTCGCGAGCGGGCTGGGTTTGGCCATTCTGGGACTAGCCTGGTTGGGCTGGAAAGGGCGTCGACAAGGACTACCCCTGACCCTGCCGTTGGCGCTGGTGGGTCTGGTGATCTTCCAGGGTCTGCTCGGCATGTGGACCGTGACCCTCTTGGTGAACCCCACGATCGTCACCGCCCATCTCGCGGGGGGCATGGCTACCCTGGCGCTCCTCTGGTGGCTGGCCCTGAGGACGGACGGGACCATGGCGAGCCCCTCGGCGGGGCTTGCTAGTCTGCGCACCTTCGGCTGGGCTGGCCTGATCCTCCTGTGGGGGCAGATCCTGCTGGGTGGCTGGACCAGTACCCACTACGCGGCGGTGGCCTGCATCGAGTTCCCCACCTGCTACGGGGGCCAGTGGTGGCCTGAGACGGATTTCGCCGAGGGCTTCGCCCTGTGGCGCCCCATAGGACCGGACTACGAGTTCGGGCACCTGGACAGCGCCGCTCGCACCGCCATCCACCTGACCCATCGGCTCGGTGCCCTGGCGGTGCTGCTTGTTCTGGGGACCCTGGCGGTGCTCGTGGTGCGCCGGGCAGCAGACGGGGGTGAGCGACGTTTGGGGTTGGCCTTGGCGGCGGTCCTTTTGCTCCAGGTCGGTCTCGGGATCTGGAACGTGGTGGGTCACCTGCCGCTGCCGGTGGCGGTGGCCCACAACGGGGGGGCCGCATTGCTGCTACTTACCCTGCTCACCCTCGTCCATCGCCTGCAGCCGCCCCGTTCGGTGCCGGTCCCCCAGGTCGTCGGGGGAGCTGCCAACCCGCGTGCCGGTCGACACCTGCAACCCCGGGAGTCCGCGTCGTGACCGTCGAGACCGCTGCCAATCGGGTTGCCAAGAAGAGCCAGCCAGGCCTGACCCTCCTGTTCGTCCTGATCGCCGGGACGGCGATCGCAGCGGGGCTCTGGTTCGGGGCAACCACCTTCCGAGGCCTCTCCAGGCCCATGCCGGTGACGCTCGAGGAGGGGACGCTGCTCCCCCAGCCCAGACCGCTGGCGGACTTCGCCCTGACGGATCAGGACGGGCGGCCCTTCTCCCTGGCCAATCTGCGAGGCGGCTGGACCTTCCTCGCCATCGGCTACACCCATTGCCCCGACATCTGCCCCATGACGCTGGCGACCTTCGACGCCATCGACCGTCAGATTGCCCAGTCTGGGACCCAATCGGGGGCCCAGTCCGGCGCCGGGCGGCGGGTCGAGGCGCGGCCGCGCTTCCTGTTCGTCTCGGTGGACCCGGGGCGCGACACCCCGGAGCGACTGGCCCAATACGTGCGCTATTTCAACCCGGGCTTCCTCGGCGCCACCGGCGAGGAGGCCCAACTGCGGGCCCTAACCGCCCAGCTCGGACTCCTCTATGTCCGCGTGGAGGGCCAGGACACCGCCATGGGCTATCTGATGGACCATTCGGCCTCGATCCTGTTGGTGGACCCCCGGGGCCGCCTCACCGCCATCTTCAGCGCGCCCCATGACGCCGCGGGCATGGCATCCGACTTTCTCACCATCGCAGCCAACCACCAATCCTGACTACAACGACCTTGGAGGATCCGACCATGGCAATCGCCGCAACGACCGAACCGGCCCGTTCAGATACCCCCCGCGTGAATGAGATCAGCCTGGAGCAGCCCTGGGAGTGGGTTTCCAAGGGCTGGGAGGATCTAAAGCGGGCGCCCAAGTTCAGCCTCACCTATGGCGCCTTCTTCGCCCTGGTGAGCGTGCTTATGACCGTGGGGCTTTTGGTGGAGGGCCTCTTCTTCATCGTCCCCGCGCTGGCCGCTGGCTTCTTCCTGGTGGCACCCCTGTTGGGGATCGGTCTCTACCAGGTCAGCGAGAACCTGGAGGAGGGCAGACAGGTGGAGTTCTGTCAGGCACTCCAGGCCTGGAAGCGCAACGAGGTCCAGCTCAGTGCCATGGCGGTGGTTCTGGTGCTGATCCTGCTGGCGTGGATGCTCTCCGCCCTGGTGGTGTTCGCCCTCTTCTTCCACAGCCCGGTACCGACCTGGGAGAACTTCGTCCCCCAGGTCTTCCTGTCGGGGGAAAACAATCTCTTCGTCGCCGCGGGGATCCTGGTTGGCGGCGCCATCGCCGCCTTCACCTTCAGTATCAGCGCCATCACCGTCCCCATGCTGATGGACCGCCCGGTTGACGTGGTGACCGCCATGCGCACCAGCATGGAGGCAGTCAAGACGAACTGGCAGGCCATGACCCTGTGGGCGGCCCTGATCGTGATGTTCGTGGGCCTCGGGATCGTCACCTACTACGTGGGGCTGATCGTCGCCATGCCCCTGGTCGGCCATGCCACCTGGCACGCCTATCGGGACCTGGTCCCCCGCGACTGATCCGCCTGGCCGGCTCGGACCTTCTCCGAGCCGGCCGCAACGGTTCTCAAACCCGCGAGCCCTTTCGATGATTACCCGCAAGTCCATGGCGGTCGTCGCCATCCTCACCCTGATCCTGGCCGTCTCAAGCTGGTCCAAGCTGCGCTTCGTCGACCCGGAGGATCATGCCCCCCAGCGCTGGAAGGTCCAGGATCACCCCGACTTCCAGCCCCGCAGTTGATCGCGGGACAGGCTCGTTGCACGCAATGCCCCCGGGCCCAGGGAGAAAGGTTCGAGGCGGGGTTCGCTCCGTTCGCGTCTGGTATCATCGCGCACCGAATTCCAATGCCACCGCCGGGATCAACCGGCGGGGTCCTTCTTAGCCCAACCATCCCCTGCGAGGAGCCTTCATGAATCTGCGTTTCGCCAAGGGTGTCGCCGTCGCCGCATCCCTCAGTATTGTCATCGCCGGTTGTGCCACCGACGGCACCATGACCGAGACCGGCAAGGGCCGCGATCGGCTCCTTCGGTGGCAATGCCGGCCGAGGTGCCCTGATCGGCGCGGTCGGCGGTGCCCTCGCGGGCGGCATGGTGGGCGCGTATATGGAGCAGCAGCGCAAGGACTTCGAGAAGGCCCTGGCGGATCAGATCGCCGCCGGTGCCATCCGGGTGGAGCGTCTGCCCAATGACCAGCTTCTGGTGGGCATGACCGGCGAGACCGCCTTCGAGGTGGACTCAGACCAGATCCAGTCCGGCTTCTATCCCACCCTGGATACCATCTCCGGGATCGTGAACAAGTACGGCAAGACCGAGCTCAAGGTGGCCGGCCACACCGATATCACGGGCTCTGCCGCCCATAATCAGGAGCTCTCGGAGCGCCGGGCCGGTTCCGTGCAGAGCTACCTGGAGAGCGGCGGTGTCATACCCGAGCGGATCTATGCCACGGGATTCGGCAAGAACCAGCCCATCGCCTCCAATGACACCGAGTCTGGCCGTCGGCTGAACCGCCGGGTGGATATCACCATCATCCCCATCACCGAGAGCTGAGGCTCAAGAGCCTCGAGCAAAGCAACGCGGCCCCTGGGCCGCGTTCTCGTTTCCGGGGGGCATGAGGAAGGCCGTGCTCAGGATCCCTGGTATCGGAGTATCACCATCGTGATGTCATCCGATTGGGGCGCCCCGGCGGCGAATCGCCGGACCGAGTCGTTGATGCGATCCGCAAGTGCCTTGGCGGATGGGGTCGCCGCTTCTCCCACGCAATCCAAGAGCCGGTCGACGGTGTAGAGCTGGCGCTCCGGATTCATCGCCTCGCTGACCCCGTCGGTGTACAAGAGCAGCAGGTCACCTGGCTCCAGGGCCAGCGACGCGACCCCATAGGTGGCACCCTCATTGATCCCCACGAAGATGCCGCTTGGCGGTGGGAGCAGCCGATAGGCCAGGCCCTTCGCGCCAAAGACGATCGGCTCATGCCCCGCCGTGACGTACCGGAACTCGCCCGTCGCCCTGTTCAGCACGCCGATGATGAGGGTGGCGAACATGCAGGTCGGGTTGTCCCTGCAGAGGGTGACGTTGAGCCGACTGAGGGCCTCGTCGATCGGCTGCTCCTTGAGCAGCTCGGTCCGCAACAGGGCCATGGCGCGAACCATGAAGAGCGCTGCCGGAACGCCCTTGCCGGAGACGTCGCCAATGGCCACGCAGTATTCGTCGGGGCCCACCGGGAAGGCATCGTAGAAATCGCCGCCGACCTCCTGGGCGGGCGTCATTTCGGCGGCGATGTCGATCTCCGGTCCGAAATCCAGATCGCCTGGAAGCATGCCGAGCTGGATGTCGTGGGCGATCGCCAGCTCCTTCTCCATGTGCTCGTACTGAAGCTGCTGAAGGAGGGCACGCTGCATGGCCTCGTTGCGGGCTCGGAAGCGGTTGGCGAAGAGGCGCACGAAGTTGCGCGCAATCGCGGGGACCTGAAAGAGTCCGTCCCAGATCTCAGACTCCGGTATGGCGAGCACCCGGCTGGGCAGCTCCGCCACGACATAGGCGGTCGCGGGTCCGCAATCGACCACCGAGATCTCCCCAGCGCATTCACCGGGACCCACCACGAATCCCTTCTCGGAGTCCACCCGGTCCATGCGCACCCCGAGCTGCCCGTCCAGCAGCAGAAACAGGGTTCGATTGGCCTGTCCAGGTGACAGGAGTATCTCGCCGACCCCAAGTTGCCGGATCTCGCAGTGCTTAACCAAGGCCTCCAGAGCAGCGGGAGGGACGCCCGTGAACAGCGGATGCAGTGAGATCAGGTCCAGCCCCCGCGGACCTTGACCTTCTGGACTAGGGTCGGCAAAGCGCTTGGGTGCGGGCGGTGGGGAAGGGAGAGGCTCGGTGACCTTGGGGGCTTGGTTTCCGTTTCTGGATTCTGTCATTCAGTCCGCCGGGCATTGGCGTCAGTTCACCTTCGGTATCGCGAGGGTCAGGTGATTCCACCCTGCGACGCGTCGGTAATCATGCTCGGCCGAGTAGCTCTTGATCAAGTGGATACCGCGCCCACCGATGGAGGCATGCGCCAGGTCCTGGCCCGGCTCCATTGGTGGAGCCGCGAGCGGGTCGAAGGCCGCTCCGTCGTCGATGATCTCGACAACGATCCGGGTGGCGGCGTCGGTCAGTGAGATGTTGATCTGGTGGGTGGAGGTGTCGCTGTAAGCGTGGTTGATGACGTTGGTCACCGCCTCATTGATCACTAGATCGAGGGCGAAGACGGCTCTGTCGGAGAGGGTCCACCGCTGCAAGATCCCTTCGAGCCAGCGCTCGACCCGAGCCAGCTCCGCCAGTCGGTTCTCAACCGTCAGGCTTACGCTGGAGGGGGGAGTTATCGCCGGGTGCTCCGCGACCGGGTTCGTTGCAGCCATGCGGCTCACCAGAAGACCTCAGGGTGTCGCTAACGCCATCGATCAGCTGGGACGAAACTCCTCCAGGGCCGCCTTTGCCGCTGCCAGATCGTCGTAAACGGGGATCAGGGAGGCGACGCCGGTTCGGTCCATGACCTCCCTGACCATCGGCTGGGGGTTGAGCAGGACCAGCTTCCCGCCCCGGTTGGAGACCGCCTTGGCACAGCTCAACAGGGTGCGCATCCCAATGGAGGCGAGGAAGCTCACGTGGGTCATATCCACCAAAACGGCCGCCTTTTTGGTCGCTGTGAGCGCCGTGAACTTCATGTCGATGGACTGGGTGCCCTCCACGTCGAGGCGCCCATCCAGCGTGATCTTGAGGATGTTATCGTCGAGCAGCTCTGATTCAAGTTGCATCTGGGACTCCGGGGTCTGGACAAGATGACGTGGTCGCCAACGCGGACGGCGCTCGCCAGGGGAACAGGCGCAAGGGCGGTGAGATCTTTTCGCGCTGCCCGTTGCCCCATCAAGGATCGCCATCTCAGCATGCACTCTACCGAGGAAATATTACAGATTGATGAGGGAACGGGGGGGTCGCGCTCAGGGAACCCGCGATCCGCCTGTCAAGTTGGCTATGCGGGCAGGACGCAACCGGGGAACCGCTGAACGACGCCGGGGCCGCCCCTGCGCCGCTAGCCGCCCCTTGCCCGGGCAACGGCCTGATGCCGTTAGACTTCCCCGACGCCCCTAAAGATTCTCGTCAAGGAACCGCTCATAGCCCCGCGTGCTGACGATATGGGTGCCATCGCAGTTGAACTGCATTTGGATGGCATTCTTAAGGATGCTCATCGTCAAACTTCGGATGTAGAAATCCGGGATCTTCCGAAGGAGTGGCAATTGCCTGATGGCCTTTGAGATTTCCTCAGGCTCCAAAGGCTCCCAGCGGTTGTAATACTCACCAAAACCGTGGTGAAGGTGATTGGGAAGCTTGCCAAAAAGGTCGCTCTGTCTTATGAGCTCATACACACTGCGGATGAACTCGGCCTTGCGCTGGTACTCGATCCTGGGGAAATGACGCTCGACATAGGACGCATCCAACAGCCGGAGTGCCGGGTGAAACTCATCGCAGAAGGGATCAAGGAGGGTCGAGAGTCGGATCTCGCCGTTGTTGAATCCCACCATGATACGGTGAATGTTGCGATTGAGCAGCAGGTCCTCGAAGCACTTCACCAGTTCCGGCATGAAGCGATCGACGACGCTCTCAAAGCGCGGGCGCAGCATCGCCGACTCGCGCAACGACGGGTCGCCTTTGATGCCAATGTGCATATCCCTGCCGTGAAAACTGTCCATGTTGACCATCTTTTCCTCGAGCACGAGCCTTTCATTCCGGCTATTAACGATCTCACGGATTTTCGCCTCGATTTCAGGCTCTTCCCCGAGCATCGAGTGAAAGTCCTGTCCGGACACCCGTAGCAACCTCGATGCCCCCGTGGCTATCGCGGACGCGGTCCGGCGGCTACCGCTGTAAACCGCGAGCTCGCCAAACCAGTCTCCGTGGTTCGCTTGTCGAATCTCGACCTTTGTATTGAATTTGTCGATGTAGAGCGAAACCTGCCCCGAGTCGACGAAATACATGAAGTCGGCCTCATCCCCCTCCTGAAAGATCTGTTCGCCCACCCCGAACGTCACCTGGGTGCCGAGCCTTCTGATCTTCTCCACTTCAGTATCCAGCAAATCCAGAAAAACGGATGCCATAAAACGGATCTCCCCATCGGACCTATTAGCATAGTTTCAGTCCGGTTTTCTCAAATCGAACGGAGCTCGGCTGGGAACAGCGACAAATAACGTGGCACTCATCCCAGGTTGTTTGAAGTGTACACCGGGTTCGCGCGCTGACATCACGCAAAATCGAAGAGGATGACCGGCTTGCCCAGAATCACCCGAGCCACGAGAACGCTTGTCGGCCCGCTTCACGGGCGGTTGAGTGTCTGATCCATGGCCATCTCCTGCCCCGATCGCCCGAACCGGCCTCTGCGCAGCCGCCCCCCGATGTGCCAAAAGCCGTCGTAACAGGCCCGCAGCCAACATCCTTGAAGGCTCAAGGGCCCGCCGGGTCTGTCCACGATTCGGCGCTGCTGCGCGTTTGCCGGGTCCGCCTGGACATGGGGCGGGACCAAAGCGCTGCGATTGACGGGGGGCGCGGAAGCTGCAACTCAGGGCTCAGGGCGGGATTGTCCTAGACGGGATGTCCGCTTTAGACTGTCTAAAATGAAACGGTCTTTAACTTCCCGGGGCATCGGCTTATGAACCCGTCGGATCTCGATGCCGCGGCAGTCGCTCGCGCACTGGATGATTTCTTTAAAGCGATGGATCTACGCACCGAACGCAATGTCCGAGTGGCAAAGCGTGTTACCGCAATGCTGCGCGTCGGCGTCCTGAGCCTCGCCCTGCTCGGTCTTCTCATGGCAGGGATGATCTGGGCCTTTACGGACCGGGTCCGCGTGATGATCGACGTGCTCAGCACCATGCGTACCGAATTCAGCGAGATGGCTGATAATATGTCAAAAATGCGCCGAATCCTTGGCGATCTCGAACAGGATATGGTCTCCTTTTCGGTCGTCACCAAAGAGATGCATGTCATGCGGTCAACGGTCGCGGCCATGAGGGGCGAAGTACAGGAAATTGCCGGGCGCATGGCGACGATGAGCGGCGACGTCACCCTGGTTACCGGTAATGTCGCCAATATGAATCAGTCGTTTAGGCTATTGAGTCCATCGGTTTCCGGAATCGGCGTCAAGGTGGATCGGGGTGCGGGGCCGATGAAGAGCTTCTACAACCTGTTTCCCTTCTCGGGGATGCTGCCATGACCGACTCATCCCCCCCACCAGTCGCCCTGATTGTAGAAGGAATGGCTCGCTTTCGTGAGCAAATGGAGGCCAACGATCAACACTCCCGCGCAATCAGCGCCAAAACGAAATGGATCGTCAAATGGAGCGGCGTGCTCCTTGGGTTGATGGCGGTCGCGGTCATCGTCCAGATCCTGGCCATGCGCTCCGAGCTACTGGTCATGATCGAGCATCTGGATGGAATGTTCATGGACTTCCGGGTAATGGCGCAGAATCTCGAAGGCATGACCGGGCAGGTGGGGGTCATTCAGGCCCGCGTTGCGGGGCTTCCTTATATCGCCACGGATATGACGGCGGTTAGCTCGGAAGTTTGGTCCATGCGGACCGCGATAGGGGGGATGGACGACAGTGTAAAGACGATGTCGACCGATGTGGCCCTGCTCAGGGACACCACCGGAGAGATGGGCTTTCATTTCCGAAACGTCCAGCAGTCCGTGGATTACATGAACCACAATGTGGGGCAGATGCTGCGTCCGTTGTCGATTCTTCCTCGTTAGCCGAGCGTCATATCTCGGCCATGCGCCCCGTAAGCGCTGGGATCGCCGCGCAGCGGAGCCAGGGTAATGGCATAAAACCTCATGACAATGGAGTGTTATTTCAAGGGCGAGTTTAGTACCTTTACTTGGGCTTCTATCTCATGGGGCCTCGATGGCGTGTCTCTTATCCATGACCGACATTTTTCCTCACGGCTCGCTTTAAAATAAGGCGATTGGGCCATGAGGTGCCTCCTTGTCTCGGACCTGCATTACACCCTCAAGCAGTACGACTGGGTTCTGAGCAACGCCGAGCGCTTTGATGTCGTCGTCATCGCCGGCGACCATCTGGACATCAGTTCGAATGTCGATATTCAGGCGCAGATTACCGTCATCCTGGCCTACCTGAAACGGCTTAGTGCCAAGACCCGGGTCATCGTGTGCTCGGGGAACCATGATCTGGATGCCCGCAACGCCGACGGTGAGAAATACGCCCGCTGGATCTCGAGGTCACGCCAATTCGGGGTGCCGACCGATGAGGACAGCACGCTGATCGGCGACACGCTGTTGACCATCTGCCCCTGGTGGGACGGCCCGAGGAGCCGTGAACGAGTGGGCGAGCAACTCGAGCGAGACGGCCAAAGGGAGAGGCGCCTGTGGGTCTGGGTCTATCACGCGCCCCCCGACGCCTCGCCGACCAGCTGGGGTGGGCGCAGCCATTTCGGTGACGCCCAGCTCGTCGATTGGATAAACCGCTTCTCACCGGACCTGGTCCTGACCGGTCATATCCACCAGTCACCCTTCAAGGAGGGCGGTTCTTGGATTGACCGAGTCGGTAGCACCTGGATCTTCAATCCCGGGCGTCAGGTCGGTCCCTGTCCCACGCACATCGTCCTGGATCTGGATCGGAACAGGGCCTGCTGGCTCTCCTTGGCCGGAGCCGAGGCCCAATCCCTGGACGGCCCATTGACGCGTCCCGTGCCCGAGCTCACGGAGCTGCCGGATTGGCTCAAATAGCGGCGTCCGGATACCTATCCGAACCGGGCGCGTGATCCTCGACCTGCTGACTCAGAAGTGCCTCCAGCACCTCGTCCACCATTCCCAGGTGATCTTGCTGGTCGTGAAACTGGCTCTTCAGGTCAACAAGGTACGAGGTAATGCTGTTGAGCTTCTTGGCCAGTAGGGTCGCCAACAGGAAGGCCAGGTCGGGGTGCGCGTGAAGAAAGGCCGGGGCATCCGCGACGAAGTAGGCCCGTGACGGGGCCAAGGCGCGAACGGTGGCGGTGTGTGGAATATCGAGCAGGACGGCGAGCTCACCAAAGATGGCGCCGGCCTCCGACTGGGTATTGACCTGGGTCTCGGCCTTGAGGACCTCCACCTCGCCTTCGATCAGGACGTAGAGGTGCTGATCTTCGCCGCCTTCCGCAAGCAACACCTCGCCTGCGGTGAAGCGCCGTTCAGGTAGTCCTTCGCAGTAGCGCAATACGGCTCGCATTGTGGTGCATTCATACGCTAAGAACCTGCCTCGCTCACCTAGGTAAGCGAGGCACTAACCGACCCTCGGGTGCTATTTTGTCGGACACCCTTGCGGTGTCCAATAGGTCAGGACACTACCCCGATAAGTGGTCTTCACCTGATAGCAGGTGCTTCCCTCAAAGGAGACGTAGTGGAGCGAACCCTGGGATTTGAGCTTAACGGGAATGAAGTAGGCCTTGAAGTCGAGATTGTTCGTCTGCTCATTGAAGACCGCGCGTTGGTGGGAGCGCTCCCAGCAATAAGCGGGGGAACCGTCGGGCGGCGCAACCTCCTCTGTCAATGCGCACGGACGGCATTGAAGAGGAAAGATCGTAGTGCCATCTCCATCAACGGTTCCGGTCGCGCAGACGGGATCTTCCGGGTCATACGGATAAGTGGTCGAGTTCTTGGGCGTAACACATTGTTCGTCGCAGCGGGCGAGGTCGTTCGTGCCGCCCTCAACGCACAGTCCGGTCTTGTCGTTCTGGTCGCCCGTATCACCAACTCCGAAGACCCAGTCTACATTCTCCGTATTTGAGACTGCGGTTTGTATTAGGCTAAAATCGCCCGTATCCCCGGCACACCCCCCGTTCAGACTGGTGATGGGCTGGTCCGAGTTGTCCTCCGCAACGACTCCGTCCGAGCACGCGAAGCGAAACGACGCGTTAGGACCTGTGAGTGCCCCGGCGGCAAGTGCATCCCTGAACATATAGATGCAGGACTGACCGCTGGTTCCGATGACCACCGCATCAAAAGGGGTCGTCGCTGAGATGGTGCACCCAGTCACGCCGTTGCAGTTTGCGGTGACGCTTGCAGAACTCATGGCGCCGTTGGGGCTGTAGATGCTTCCGCAGCTTAACGAGCCCGCGCCACTATCATAGGTGACGAACTGCGCGCCGGTGGCTTCGGCATCCATGTTGCATCGGGGCATTGGTGGGTTGGTCGCGGCGACATTGACGGTGCCGCCGGCCCAAAGGGCAAGGGCCAGTCCAATTGAGTGTTGCTGTTTCATGTGAGTCTCCGATTGGGTTGTGTAGATGCCAGGAGCGACTTGGCGGCCATCGCTTGGCCAAGGGTGCCTCTCGACTCGCTCTGGGCCAGGCGAGCTTATAAATGTTGCGACCGCGCCTTAGAAGCTCAGAGTCAACCGGCCGAGGAGGGTCCGCTCCGGTATGTAAGGGCTCACGTAGGGCTCATTGCTGAAGCTTCGGTAGCTGTCGTCTAGGTAATCGAACTCCTGACCAAAGACATTGAGTACTCCCACGCTGAGTAAGCCAAGCCGCCTTGGCATCCGGAAGCCTATGGAGGCGTCCACCAAGGTGAATTGACTTTCCCCCTGGGGTAGGCCGGATTGCTCAGGATCTCGGCGGACCTCCTGGTCCACGTAGGTGAGGCCGGCACCAAAGAACCAGCCCGAAGGATGAAAGTAGGCCGCCGAGATGGGAAGGGTCCAGGTGCGGGCCGAATCTGGGACGATGCCGGAGGCCAACGAGAGGTCTTCCTGATTCGTGAACTTGTCGTAGATTGCCTCCGCGCTGACGGACACGCGGTCTCCTGGGGGCGTCCAATAGAGATACAGCCGATCCAAGCGTTCCTCGCGGTCTTCGTAAGTCGCCTCTCGCGCCGTCAAGTCGATGACGGGGCTCTCAAGGTCGCGTCTGGTTAGCTCGGCTCCGACGCGAAGGTTGGAAAGGGGTCGCCAATCGAGGCCAACGCCATACCGGGTCGATCGCGTGGCGTCCGGGTCGTCAAAGAACTGATTGAAGCCGGCAACCTGGGTCGGCTCCAGCGTGCGGTTGCTGACCAGCACCGGCTTCACGGTCTCAAAGTACGCGGCGCGTGCGGTCAGGGAATCCGTGATCTCCCAGCGAATGCCCAGCTTGGGGTTCCACTCATTGAAGTCGTTGGTGATGCCGTCGCCGATGAGCTCCTGATCGTAGCTCTGATAACTCGCGCCCAGGGTTGCCAGGACCCTATCGTGCAGCTGGAAGTTGGCGTAGACGTAGCCGCGCGTATCCTTGGTATTGGAGTCCGTCGGAAAAATCTGAACGTCTTCGAAAACCAGCGGAGGGAACCCCGGAATGGGCAGCGCTAGGGTGATGACGGCGGTCGCCGTGAGCTGTCCATCGATCTCTGATTCGGAATGAGCGCCGCCCGCGACCAGATTCAGTCTGTCGGTGCGGTAAATGTACTGGCCTTCAAACTGGTCCGCCTGGTCATTCTGGGCTTGGTACTCGCTCACGGTCACGCTGATGAAGTCGGTGATCTCCTTAAGCGGAACGGTCTGGCCTGTGGTGTCTAGGTCGGAGTGAATATACGACACCAGAAAGTCGGAGCTCGGTGTCGGCGAAAACCGTGCCCCCAGCCGCCAGGTTTCACCTTCCAATCCGCGGCGGAAGGTGTCATCAAAGACGTCCAGGTCGAAATTCTGCCGAAGATCGCCATGCTCGGTCTCGCGGTACCCGTATTCGGCCTGAAGGTTTAGGGACGGTGAGACGGCCCATTGACTATAGATGTTCCAGATGTCGTGGCTCAGGTCGTTGTTGGATCTGAACCCGTCGGTGTCGTAGCGAAAGCCGCCGAGACTACCGGAAACCGGACCGAAGAGCGCGGAAACAACGGCCTCGTCGCCGGCCGCTCCATTGCTCCCCCGCAGCCCCGTCAGGTTGAGCTGCGCCTTGTTCCGCTGGAACAGGGGCGTGAACTCGTTGAATCCAGCCTCCGCCGGTCCCCCCATCGTAACGATATTGAGATTGCTCGAGCTGATGCTGGGCTGGACAGGGTTGATGTTGATGTCCTGCATCATCTGCGCCTGCAGGAGCTCGCTGACCCGGGTGATCTCGGTGCGGGAACCAGAATCCCGGTATACGTCCGACAAGAAGCGGTGGGCGGAGGCATTGGCCGGATCGAGGCCGAGCGACCGCGTCGACGCGTTAATCCCGAGCTGCTCGAAGCCCAGGTCGTTGTAGGCGCGCGCCAGACTGGTGCCGCGTGCCGCGCGGTCCTTGTCCAGCAACAGGCGGCTGCGGTAGACGGCGCGGTTGTCGTTGAGCTCAATGGATCGCTCGAGGTCCGCGACCGCCTCAACAGGCCGGTTGATGGTCTGCTTCAGGATGCCGTCGTACAGGTAGGCAGTGGGGTCGAGGGGGTCAAGCTCCTTGGCGATACCGTACTGCTGGGAATCAAGCGGGTAGCGTCGCTCCTCAAAGTACGCCTTGCCGAGATAGGAGCGGAGCAGCGCATTGGAAGCATCCAATGCGACCGCCGCCTCCAAGTCTCCGCGTCCGTCGGCGAGCCGGCCGCCGCTGATCTTGGACAGGCCCAAGCCGAGGTGGGCCAAGGGGTCGGCGGAGTCGTGCATGATGGCACGCTCGAAGGCAGCCGACGCCTCGGCGTTGCGGAACAGCGCAAGTGCGTTGAAGCCCAGCACCAGTTCGGTACGGGCCAGTTTTGGTGCGAGGGCACGCGCACTCTGGGCAGCGGCAAGCGCCTGGCCTCGGCGGCCAAGCATCAGCTCGAGCTCGCCGAGGCGCGCCCATGCGAGGGCGTCATCGGGGTCTTGCTCGACCGCGGCCTGCATGGTGTCGCGCGCCGTCTCGATCTGGAAGTCGGCCTGGAGGGCGTAGGACAAAGCGATCCGCGCCGCCGAGGCATCGGTCAGCTCAGCCGCCTTCTTGGCGTCCGCTAGGGCGGCGGCGCGCTGATTCAGAGTGACCTTCACGACGGATCGCAGGGCGTAGGCGAGACCCGCGTCCTTGCCTTCCGCGATCGCCTTTTCGATCAGTGGAAGTGCCTGGTCGACGCGCCCCACTGAAAGCAGCTCGGCCGCCTCCCCCAAGGGCGCGCCCGCTGCGGCATCGGAAGCCCCTCCAAGCGCGATGATCGGCGGGTAGTACAGGGTCCACTGGACGGCGTCCTTGGGTCGCACAATGGTCCGCGGTGGCTGCCCCATGGAGGCCGCCACCGCCTCACCGCCCGACACTGGGAGCGATCCCTGAGCGTTGGACGCGAGGATGGTGCCTTCGGTGACCGCCAGATGGGTCTCCGACTCGCGGACCCGAATGGCGAACTCGGTCCCTTCGATGGAGCCGTTGAGATAAGGGGTGTTGACGGTCAGAAAACGGGGCTTCCGGCTGAAGGACCGAATGGCGCCCTGCACCAGCTCAAGCCAGGACCGTTCCCCCTCACCGCCCGTGATGTCCAGCAGGCGCAGCGTGGTGTCCTGATCGATGCGCAGCACGGCCTCGTTGATCAGGGCCACGGCGGCGCGACTGCGCTCGCCCACGCGGATGGTGTCGCCCTCGCAGAGGTCCTCCTGGAGCGTCGCAACTCGCCAGCTGCCGCCCGCGGCGGCCAGGATCTCGACCGCACCCTCCACCGAGACGAACCGGCCTGCAGGGACGGCACAATTGCCGCTGGCGCTCGCCCCCTGCCAGTGTAGTGCGAATGCCGCAAATGCGAGTAAAGACCAGGCCTTGTAGTGCATCCAGTACGTCTCGTCACTCATTGCCCGATGCGGATTTGGCTCAGGCCTCTGGCGGTCCAACACCGGGACCCAGGCCGTCTTTAGGGTCGGACGGTCAGGGAATCCACAGCGTGGAGAGACGCGATCGGGGCAAACGCGGCGCCCCGCTGAACCACCACCCGGATGCGGTTCCGCGCCCTCAGCTCAGGTGTGGCGAAGTGGGCCGCGGTTACGGATCCCCGAGTCTTTTTGTCAAATTAAACCTTACCTCGGAGGCGTGGTCGCGTCTTCTTGAAGTTCTTAAATTTCGATTAAATTTCTGCCAAAGTGCGAGCCCGGCAGCGGGCCCAGTGGCCCTGATTCGCCAGCCAGTCGGTAGCGGCCAAACACCGCAACTCCCTCGACACCTCCAGCGGCCCGGCGACGAGGGAGTCTGGTCCAATCGGAAGCGAAGGGTAACGAGAATTTGAGTCCAGCTCCCGCGTTGTCGTTTGGGGCCTATCGTCTGGCCGGCGCCCGGGGTCCCCTGTGGCGGGGAATGGACGAGCTTGCCCTGCGCCCAAAGACGCTGGAGGTGCTGTGGTACCTGGCCGCGCGCAGCGGTGAAGTGGTCGAGCAAGACCACCTGTTGTCCGCGGTCTGGCCGAGGCGGGTTGTCAGCCCGGGCACCCTGGCGGTCTCCATCGCCGAGCTGCGCCGCGCCCTCGGCGATGACCCAAAGGCCCCGCGCTATATCCAAACGGTTCACCGGCGCGGGTATCGCTTCATTGCACCGGTGTACGCCCTGGCGCCGGCCGATGTCGCGCCCC
>JBGSUY010000149.1:0-1518 GCA_041753195.1 Chromatiaceae bacterium | reverse complement strand
CAGCTACGGCCTGGGCCGCGCCGAGGTCCTGGCCGCGCTGGTCAACAGCCTGGCGCTCCTGGCCCTGGTCACTTGGCTCGCGGTGAACGCCGTGCAACGGCTCCAGTCTCCCCAGGTCGTGCAGGGGGAGGCGGTCGCCGTCACCGCCGCCCTGGGGCTCGCCATCAATCTCCTGGTGGCCTGGCTCCTCGCCCGGGGGGAGCGCACCATCAACACCCGGGCCGCCCTGCTGCACGTCATGGGGGACCTCCTGGGCTCCATGGCCGCGCTCCTCTCGGGGCTGGTGATCCTCTTCACCGGCTGGACCCCCATCGATCCCTTGCTGTCCGTGCTGATCGGGGCCCTGCTGTTGGTCTCTAGCCTGCGCCTGCTGCGCGAGGCCCTGCACGGTCTCATGGAGGGGACGCCCTTCGGCATTGACCCCGAGGCGGTGGGCCGCGCCTTGGCCGGCGTTCCGGGGGTCGCCTCGGTGCACGACCTCCACATCTGGGCGGTGCGCTCGGAGCAGCCGCTGCTCTCCGCTCATCTGGTGGTGCGCGACATCGCCCAGTGGGAGTCTGTCATGGAGGCGAGCCACAGGCTCCTGGCGGAGCGCTTCGCCATCCGTCACGCCACCCTGCAGCCCGAGCCCATGACCCGCACCGTGCCGCTGGTCCGGGCGATTCCTGGACGTAACGGATCCGGGAGCAACCGATCTGGACGCAGATCAACGGAGCCCCCCACTTGAAGACCCTCGTTCCCCTTCTGCTCTCCCTCGCGGCCTCCGCGTGGGCGGCGTCGCAGCCCAATGATGCGCCCGATTGGTACTATCCCCAGTGGCTGGCCGAGGCGCCCTATGCCCCCCGCTTCGCGGTGCGGGACACGGTGAACAAGTACGGGCGCTACGCGGACGAGGCCAAGGTCATCACCCTCAAGGATCTCATCAAGTTCCATGGTCACTTCTGTGGCGGCCTGGTGGAGGGCGCCACGGCCCTGCGGGTGGCCTTCGATCACCTGTTTCCCGATGGGCCCATCGACCGCACCGACCTGCGCATCGCCTCCAACAACTCGGCCTGCGGCGGCGACGTGGCTGCCTACCTGACCGGGGCCCGGGCGCGCTTCGGCAGCCACCTGATCGACCACGGGCTCAAGGAGAGCGATTTCGTGGTGCAGCGGGTATCAACCGGGGCGACCGTCCGGGTGGTGATCAACGCCGCCACCTACCCGACGGAGGTGCGCGCCCAGATGAAGAAGATCGAGTCCGGCGACTATGAGCCAGCGGATATCGACCGCTTCCAGGAGCTGCAATGGGACTATGCGCGGCGCCTGGTCAGCCGGCCCGCCAGCGCGTCGGTGGACCTGGTCGCGCAACCTGACTACGCCTGGCCCCAGCCGCCCTGCCAGGATCTCGGACGGCGCAAGGACAACGACTTCAAGGAGGTCCCGCCGGCTAGGCCCCAGCCGCAAACCGGAGACCCTGAACCGTCATGAAATCGAGCGCACTTGTCCTCATCCCAATCCTGGTCGCCGTCGCCATCG
>JBGSUY010000148.1:0-2442 GCA_041753195.1 Chromatiaceae bacterium | reverse complement strand
GCATAGGTGCCGGGCGCCCGCGGGTCGAGCCACTCGATGGCCTGCTGCTTGCTGACACCAACGGCGCCCGCGATCGCGGCCAGGGACGGCAGGGCGCGGATGTTGGTGGCGTTGGGGCCCGGGATGTCGTGGACCAGGTCCACCATGTTCTCCTTCTTCCAGATCTCCTGGCTCAGCTGGTTATGGCAGTTGGTGCACCAGACGCCGCGGTTGTCCCGCTCGCCGCCTGGCAGCCCTGCCTGGTTGCGGGAGACATTCTCCACCAGCCAGTCGCCGACGGCATTGAGGTGCTCGGGCGTTCCAGCCCCGTCAATGTCCTTGAAGGGGTTGGAGTGCACGTCACGGCCGACGAAGCAGCCTCCGGAACCCAGCCGGTTGTCCGTAGCCGCATAGAAGTTCTCCCCGCCCTCGGTGATGGGGTAGCCCGCCATGTCGCCGTTGGAGCGGTGCGCCGGGTGGCAGCCCTGGCAGCCACCGAAGCGTCCCAGGCTGTCGCTGAAGGCGATGGGACCGCCCTCGGCTTCGCCCCGGTGGGCCTGGTGGATCGCCTCGGACACGGGCTTGATCACCTTGCCGTCGGCCTTGTTGGCGGATTTCACCTGGGCGATGACGTTGTCCGCATGGCAGCGCTGGCAAAGCACCGTGGTGTTGCCGATGCGGGTGCTCTGGGCGAACACGTCGCGGCCGTTGTCCGTGGACAGCTTCTCGGCCAACGCGTCACACTCAGCAGGCGTGGCGCAGGCGGGGTATTGGGCCAGGAAGCTGGTCCCGTGCTTGGCGTCGTGGAGCCCGAGGATGCTGATGCCCGCGCTCTTCAGGCGCGGGTACCAGTCGGACTCGGTCGCGGGGTCGATCTGGTAATAGGCCATCCAGAAGTCGTACTCCTGCTTGACCTTGGACCACACCTGGGGCCGATCGGTATGGGGTGAATTGGTGCCGGCCTCGTTGGAATGGCAGCGCTCGCAGTTGGGGATGTCGATGGGCGCGGTGCCGAAGCCCTCCACCGGCTTGCCGTTCTGCAACACCGGGGCACCCATGCCCCCTGGCTCACTGGGGTCATAGTGGCGCATCCGCGCGCGCATGGCCACGAAGGGCCGCACGGACTCCTCGTACATGGCGCCCGGGTCGGCGAAGAAGTTCAGCGAGTCCTCGAAGGGGGTCAGCGGCAGGCCCAGGGCCTCCCAGATCCGCGGCGAGGTCAGGGTGATGGGCAGGTTCTCCAGCACCTTCATCTGCGTATAGACCACCGTCCCCTCCTCACCCGAGAAGGTCAGGACGTTGCCGTTGGAGGCCCCGCCGCAGTCGTTGGACTCCGTTGGGTTGGTGGGCAGGCCGTTCTGGGTCACGGGCCCCATGGGATGCAGACCCGCCCCGCAGTCCACCGGGTATTCCACGTGACCCGTCACGCCGAGTCGGATCTTGTCCGCCTCCGCCGTCGAGTTGCTGGGGTTGTGGCCCTCCAGGCCCTCGTAGATGTACAGGTGGTTCCAGACCGCGTTCCAGTAGTTGTCGGTGGGGTCTTTGAAGTCCCCGTCGCCAAGCATGGCGCCGGTAACGCCATTCCAGGTGGGGTTGCCGTCCTGCCCGGAAAGCTCGAGCGAGCCGTCCGCATTGACGGCGGCGGAGTCCGCCAGGGTGTTCCACATCAGCAGGGTGTTGCCCTCCACCGCGCTGATCAGCGTTGAGGTCTGGGGGATCACCCGGGCGCTCGGCTCCCGGGGCTGCGCGTCGTGCCAGTACTCCAGGACATATTTCTGGAAGTTGCCGCTGCCGTCTAGGTCCGCGTCCCGCAGCACCGTCTGTCGGCCCAGTCCGTCCAGCCCCTCTACGGGGTCGCCCTCCAGCAGCTTGGCGAAGGCGCCCTGACCCTTGCTGCTCCGCTGGGTCTTGACCACCTGCGCCAGGATCGAGTTGTAGGGGGGCAGCACGCAGCAGTAGGCGAACTCGAACCCGGTGCAGTGCATCCCGAGCTCGTAGTTCATCATGATGTTAAACGTGTTTTTCGGATTGCTGCTGTCGGCGGCCAACGCCACGCCGGGTAGACCCAGCATGAGCGCCAGCCCAACGACGGCTGTGAGAGATGTACGGGGCGGAACCCGTACGGACCTGTCATGAGTCATGGAACCATCCTCCGCCTTCGCTTCGGAAGGCGCTAATTTTCGGTTTTCTCTAAATCGCCCCGCGGGCGCGGTGCCGCAACGCCTGGGGGCCCGGTGGCTTCCTAGCGGCTGCCGGTCCGACCTCAGCTCCGACCCGAGGGCGGGATCGCTCGGACGCGGACTATCTCTGGCGCAGGCAGGTTACGGACCCTTTCCTTAAGGCACCCTTAAGACAGGGGCGGTCATCGCCATTTTATTGACATTTGTCAATTAATCGGCCTGGCTTGGGGGTGCCGAGCAGGGTTGTGACCCGCCAACCAAGTGCGCAAGGGTTGGGGGCGGC
>JBGSUY010000147.1:0-5053 GCA_041753195.1 Chromatiaceae bacterium | reverse complement strand
GTTGCCGCTGCGTCGGTGTCAACTCCTCCGCCTTGGCCAACCACTCGCGAAATGCCTCGGCCCGCATGGCGTCAACCTCCACATTCCACATGCCTATCAGAAGGATAGCTCGGGCCAACACTCAACGCGGACATAGCCTTTCCTTAACGCTTGAGTGGCTTGCGAAGCCGGGGGTGCCCAAGGCTCCCGCGCGCATCACTTCAAAATCTTACTCGGTGTCCCGGCCAAGAACCTGCGCCACGAAGCGCGCAATCTCCTCGGGAGACGGGAACAGATCAGGATGGTCCCGCAGAACGGCCTGCTCGATCTCGCGGGCGGTGCGCTGCCCGTCGCAGTAACCGAGCACGGTGATGCGCCCCTGCCCTTCCGGGCTCAGGTGCGGTACCCGCTCCGGATGGGCTCGGACCAGGTCCTCCGGCGCCAACAGCATCCCCTGCCAGGTCGAATGGCTGAAGCGCCGCCCGGTGGCGGGAAACTCCACCACCCAGGCGATCAGGTGCTCGGCGGGCCGAGTCATGATCATGACCTTCACCCGCTCCCCAGCCCGCACGGACACTGGCTCCTCGATGGGCAGGAAGGCTTGGGGCCGCCGGATCGCCTGATCCGACAGTGGGGAGTTTGTCATCCAGACACCCTCGGCCAGCTCGCAGTCGAACCAGCCTGCCAGCCCGTGCATCACACCGTCGCACGCGATGCTGAGCTCCGTCGTCCAGGAAAAAAAATCCGGATTATCGGCGTTGAGGTCGATCTCTCCCAGGTCAGAGCCGTCGCTAAGCAACGCCTCGCGCGGAAGCTCAACCGCATGTTTCGCGTTGACCCCGTGGCGGCGTAGCCAATGAAATTCCGACGGTACCTGTTCGGCCCGCCAGCCGTCGGCCTTTTCTCGGGCCGTCTCGGACTCCACCGCGCCGACATGCAGCCGAATCCGGGCGGGGATGACCCGTCCCCCGGGCTTCAGGAAGCGCCGACGGGCATCCTGAAGCGTGTGCACAATTCCGTAATCGAAGCCGAAGTAACCGACATGGTCGCAGATCACCAAATCGACCGACTCCGGCAACTCCACACGGTGGGAATGACCGTTGATGAACACCGACCGCTCCGCCGAACCGGCCAGTTCGAACGTTTCCTGTGCCACCCTGATCATCCCCGTCGAGTCGATACCGAACACACGACGCGCACCCGCCCGCAGGCACAAAAGCCCCAAAATACCGGAACCACACCCCAGGTCCGCCACCCGATCACCTAGCATTACGACCTTAGCAACGGCCGTTCGGAACCGTTCCATTCGGACGCGGTCTCCGACATAGCCTAAGTGCTCATCCAGCATCTCATTCCGCCCACGATCCGCGCAGTCCTTGTATGCCTACGGACGCCAACATTTCGGGGGAACGTTCCCAAAGGCCGCACCGCCTGGAATCGACACCTTAACAACGCGAAAATCGGCGATCGCGGCCGTCAATAAGGATATCCGCGACCCATATATGGTCCGCCCCACGCTCAAAAGCATCCGCCCCGCGCGTTGGAATGTCCGCTAGCACATACTACTGTCGATCACTGGGGATCGCCCGGCCGAAATAGCTAGGTCCACGAGCGCAACCGCGAGTTTTCCGAATAGACACCGCTTTAGCGACCCAAAGGGCGCAGCTCGATTCGGCTGTGCTTAGAAGCAAATCCCGCAAAGGCACCCCCTACCGCGTCGAGCTTTCGATCGACTGCGACGCCGATGCGCGCTGGATTTCATGGAGGTTGGTGTTCATCGTGGGCATCCTTCAATTTCAAGCCATCATCCCAGCGTTCCCCGAGGCGTCAGAACCCCCTCTTGATCCTGTCTGCGTTAGCTTCGCCACCTTTCCGTGAATCTCCAACCGTGGAGCAGTGTATGGCTTCCTTGCCCGCCCGCCCAGGACGACAGTACTGAATTCCGCCTTAGAACCACTTGTATTTGGCATACCCGCATTTCCTCACTTGATGAAAGAACCCGATGAAGAAGTTTTATCTATAAAGAGCACATATCGGATGTATATCTTTTCAACAATTTCAAGGTTCGAAACGCTCATCCAGGATCGCCTCTTTATACCATATTTCGATTCCAAGAACCATCCATAAGAGCCAAACGTAGTTGAGCCACGCTAAATCCTTGCGCTGATAGCTTTGAACCATCTCGCTGTACATTACGGCGACCTTTGCCCCGTCTATCCATCCCAGGGAGGCAATAGTCAGATCACTAAAATGTCGCGCGCCATTTAACGTTCGGAATGCCTCCAGAAAGACATGGCTAAAATCCGCCTTTGTCCGACGCCAACGAATAAGCTCAGGCAAAAACCCTCTCATGGCGTTACGAAGAACATATTTCGTGTCATATCCCCGCCAAAGCTGGGCATCCGGAACCGCAAGGCAAAATTCGATAATTCTCCTATCCATAAACGGAAAACGAGTCTCTCGACCATGCAGGCCATCTAAGCGATCGCGCATCTCTATGCCGTGGGGCATCCAACCACTCTCAGCGAGGCGGCCATAGATCGATTGTTGGGCATGCGTTGGGAAGCGTTTATCAGAGTTCCGTTTCGCAAGTCGCTCACCCAGTCTTGTACGGCGAGCGAAACCACGTCCCAGCGGACCGTAACTGGTGGGACGACTCCTCACCACCGACTTGACCACGCGGCGAATTCCGGTGGGCACAAGAGGCCACAACCCTGCTCTCAAGAGCGTGAGAGATGGAAAGATTATCGCAGGCACTGACTCTCTGGCGGCAAACTGACGATCGGAACGCACTTGACGGATAAGAGCCGAAAGCTTGAAGTGGCGTAAGAAATCGGCATAGTGGGAGATACTCCCCGTTAACCACTCATCGCCCCCTGCACCGTTTAGAATTACACGAAACCCTCTTTCCTGTATTAACGACGAGAGAACATCCCAAGCGGCCCAGGTCGGATAAGGAGTGAAGTCCCCAGAGCGACGGGTCTCCCTTATAAACCAAGAAGACTCGGAGACTGTCGAAGGCAGAGTATGGTGCGTGAGATTCCACATTTGCACCATGGAATGCGCAAAGGCACGTTCATCACAGGACAAGCCCGGAAAGCCTAGAGCAAATGTCTCAAAACCGGATTCGGCTCTCCCTACGCTGCGATAATGAGCTTGAGCAAAAGCAACAATAGACGAGGAATCAACGCCACCACTCATTTCCGCGCTTACGGGGCCGCCGCTCCGCAAACGACAACGCACAGCCTCTGCGAAAACATGCTCGAAATGTTGCGCATATTGCGAGTCTGTGGAATAACGGATCTCATGGGTAGAATCGACATCCCAGTATCGCTGCATCGTGAATAAATCGCAGCGAACTTTCAGGTAGTGGGCCGCGGGGAGACGCAATATGTTGCGGTAGAGGGTTTCTTCGCGATCGCGAATTGCTGCACTCAAATATTCCGCAATCATGCCCTCATTTGGATCCCGCCGGACATCCGGATGCTTCAAGATAACTTGAAGCTCGGTGCAGAAAAGAAATGTCACGCCATTCCAATAATAGTAGAATGGTCTCAGACCTACGACGTCCCTACAACAAAACAATTGGCGCGTTGTACGATCCCACACAACGTAGGCAAAATCCCCCAAAATGCGGTACGGCGATTTGTCACCCCAGACCTCGAAGGCCCGAAGTACTAGCTCAGCATCGGACCGGTCGCGCAGCACCGCACCGTGTGCTAGAAGATCCCGCCGCAGTTCCTGCCAATTGTCCACTCGCCCGTCCATGACCAGGACCAGGCTCTCATCCTCGTTGGACAGCGGCTGGTGCTCTTCTAAGGATTCGGGAGTGGTGCGCAACATGCACTGGCCGAGGGCCACGGACCCCTTGACCCAGTGGTTGATGCCATCCGGCCCGCGGTGGGCCATGGCGCTGGTCATACACTCGATGAGCCCGGGCTCGACCGGCTTGCCGTCGAAATGGATGATGCCCGCGATGCCGCTCATTTGCGCACGCGATTGCTAGAGGAACGATGCCGCACGCCTTTACGCGGCACGCCGAGCCCTGGCCTCCGGTTTCGGGAAAGGGCGTCCCATCTCCCGACAGGCATCCAACCAAGACTGCATCGCGTCTTCCATTTCCTGGATCGATTCAGCCGCCGTATCGCCGTACGCACTGCACCCCGGTAAATCCGGCGCGACGGCAATAAAGCCACCGTCTTCCTCGCTCCAGAACACTTCAATCAGATAGGTCTTGGTCGCGTCCATATCTCTCTACCATCTGGGCCAACTGTCTCGCCTGATACGGCTTGATGAACCCAGCCCGGTTTTGAAAGTTCATCAACAGCGGTTCACCTTCCCGGCCATACGTACGGTGCGAGCCTCGTCCGCCTTTCAGACTGAATCCGATCCGCTCCGCGATTCGGCACGCCTCCTCGAAGCGCACCCCGTAAAATGAACGATGCAAACGCTCCAAAAGCTTTTCGTGCCGGCTCCCCGCGAAGTCATCGACTCAAGCCGTTCGCGCCGGGGAGAAGCGCAGGGTGATCAGCTGAGCGCCGGGGACGACCATTGAAGCGTAGGGACGTCCCTGATCGTCGCAAAGCTCCACTTCGAACACCCCTTGTGCCAACGTCTCGACAACCGTCCCTACGAGCCCGGTCAGCAGACCATGCTCGGGCCGGTCAACCGTCAGAGCAACCGTATCCAACAAGTCGACCCCGCTCATGGCGACGAAACTAACCGGGCTGACGGAGAATCGTCAAATGGGGCGAACCGCTCGGCCACGTCCGGTGCGTCGTTGACGGGTTGGCCGGCCAACTCCACCCAAGCGTGGGCCGCGAATCCCTCGTGCTTGTTCACCCCGATGCGCAGCTCCGCCGGGATGCCGCGTCGGTGCAGCAGCCACCAGAGTGCGAAGGATCGGCGCAGGCAGGTGGCGCGGTAGGGGCCATGGTAGGCGGCGATGGCGACCAGGCGGGCGATGCGCTGGGCCTCGTCGGCTGTCTGCGCGACCGCGAGTCCATCCTGATATGAGGGAGCCTGATCCGCTGGGGCCTGATCCGCTGAGGTCGGCGCCAGGCGCGCGAGCAGG
>JBGSUY010000146.1:0-10095 GCA_041753195.1 Chromatiaceae bacterium | reverse complement strand
CGCGGAACCGCCCCCGGGCCCCTCGCCCGACTGCTCTGGTCCCTGCTCGAGCCTCGCGTGGCTACACCCGTAATGGAGCGACTCGGCGGGCGGATCCGGGTGGCGGTGAGCGGCGGCGCCCCCCTGTCCCCCACCGTGGCGCGTCTCTTCATCGGGCTCGGTCTGCCCCTCACCGAGGGCTACGGACTCACGGAGGCGGGCCCGGTGGTGAGCGGTAACGCCCCGGAGGACTGCATCCCGGGCTCCGTGGGTCGGGCCCTGCCGGGGATCAAGGTCGCCTTGAGTCCCAAGGGGGAGCTCCTGGTGCGGGCCCCGAGCCTCATGAGCGGCTACTGGGGCCACCCGGAGGCGACCCGCGCGGCCATCGATGCGGAGGGGTGGCTGCACACCGGGGACCTGGCGGAGATCGCCGACGGGGCCGTCCGCATCCGCGGCCGGCTCAAGGAGATCCTGGTCACCTCCAGCGGCGAGAAGATCCCGCCCGCGGACATGGAGATGGCCCTGACCCTGGACCCCGTCTTCGATCAGGCCCTGGTGCTCGGCGAGGGCCGGCCCTACCTGGCGGCCCTGCTGGTGCTCAATCCAGATGCCTGGGGCCAGGCGGCCTCTGAGCTCGGACTAGACCCGACCGATGCTACCGCCCTGGCGAACGGCAAGGCCTTACAGTGGGCCGATGAGCGGGTACGGGCGCGGCTCAAGGGCTTTCCGGGTTATGCCCAGGTGCGGGCCGTCCACCTGACGCTGGACCCTTGGACGATCGAGAACGGGCTCCTCACGCCGACCCTCAAGGTCAAGCGGGAGCGTCTGGAGTCGCGCTTCGGTTCCGTGATCCAGGGCCTCTACCGCCACCGGGCGATTCCCCGCTGAACTGGCCGCTTTCCGGAGTGCGGGAGCACATGGCGATTTGACGACTGGCCGACTGTAGACCACCTTTATGTGTAGAGACGGTGAAGTTTCCCAGTGCTGACAGGCCGATCGGATCGGGGCCGGGCCAATCATCCACCCGCCGTCTCCTCTCGCTTCCGGCGTCCCGGCCACCCGATCGGCCGCTTGACGGTCGGTAACAGGAGGTCTCCCATGACAATCGCAACACGTGTCGAAGGCGTGCTCCGGGACCACGGGGCGCATTACAAGCTCATCCCCCATCGCATCAGCGGCTCCACCCACGAGTCCGCCGAGGCGGCCCATGTGCGGGAGGACCACATTGCCAAGGCGGTGGTGATTCGGGACGACAAGGGCTATGCCATGGCCGTTATTCCAGGCGATACCTGGCTCGACTTGGAGGCCCTGGGGAGCGAGACCGGACGGAGCTTCGAGCTGGACGACGAGTCCGACCTCAGGGCTCTGTTCCCGGACTGCACGCCGGGGGCCGTACCGCCCCTGGGGCCCGCTTACCAGCTCGAGACCTTCATGGACGAGTCCCTCGGCAGCCTGTCAGCGGTGTACTTCGAGTCCGGCGACCATGCCCATCTTGTGCGCGTCAACGGCGAGACCTTCGCCGACCTGATGCGCGGGGTGCGCCACGGGCATTTCGGGCGCTAACCCCTGGACCGGGACCTCGCCCCAGCGAGGTCCCGGTCTTCTTGGCGGCCGCTGGTTGATCAAGAATCGAGACGGAGGACTCCATGACCGACATCGTCGCACTGCTGGGAGACGAGGCTGAGGACCTGCTGGGACACCAGTCCCAGGGTATTCCGAGTGCCATGCTGCACCTGCCAGGTCCCGACTTCGTGGACCGGGTGATGATGGACTCGGACCGCAAAACCAGTGTGCTGCGCGGCTTCCAAACCCTGATCGGACACGGCCGCCTGGGCGGCACCGGCTATCTCTCCATCCTGCCCGTGGACCAGGGGGTGGAGCACTCGGGCGGCGCCTCCTTCGCCCCCAACCCACTCTATTTCGACCCGGAGAACATCGTGCGCCTGGCCATCGAGGGCGGCTGCAACGCGGTGGCCTCCACCCTGGGCGTGCTGGGCTCCGTGGGGCGGCGCTATGCCCACCGGATCCCCTTCCTGGTGAAGCTCAACCACAACGAGATGCTCACCTACCCCACCATCTACGACCAGACCATCTGGGCCTCGGTGGACCAAGCCTTCGACATGGGTGCGGTCGCCGTGGGGGCGACCATCTATTTCGGCTCCGCCGAGTCCCGGCGCCAGATCCAGGAGGTGGGCGAGGCCTTCGCCCATGCCCATGAGCTCGGGATGGTGACGGTGCTCTGGGCCTATCTGCGTAACTCCGCATTCAAGCACGAGGGGGTGGACTACCACGAGGCGGCGGACCTCACCGGCCAGGCCAACCACCTGGCGGTCACCATCGAGGCGGACATCGTCAAGCAGAAGCAGGCCACCCGGGACGGGGGCTACACCGCAATCAATTTCGGCAAGACCCACCCGCGGGTCTACTCCGAGCTCTCGGGTAGCCACCCCATCGACTGGGTGCGCTACCAGGTGGCCAACTGCTACATGGGCCGGATCGCCATGATCAATTCCGGCGGCCCCTCGGGCAAGGACGACCTGCACCAGGCGGTGCGCACCGCGGTGATCAACAAGCGGGCCGGGGGCATGGGTCTGATCTCCGGACGCAAGGCCTTCCAGAAACCCATGGCGGAGGGGGTGCAGCTACTCAATGCCATCCAGGACGTCTATCTGTCACCGGAGGTGACCATCGCCTGACCCTGCCAATGCCACCGTCCGCGTTCGTCGAAATGACCCTGAACACCTGCCCCCGGTGGGATCGGGTTGCAGCCTGGCCCTCTCCAGCGCCCGGGGCGTTGGTCGCGGTGCCCCGGCGGACTTCCGCAGCGGCATCGATGGCGCGGCGCGGCGCATTCGCGAGAGCTTCGCCGAGGACCCGTTAGGTGGCACCGTCTTGGTCTCCCGTAACGGCCAGCGACGACGACAAGCGAGGCGTCGGCCAGCGACGCTGCCGACACATCGCCCCCCGGGCAAGGGCAAAGGCCACGACGCAACGCGGCGCAGGACTATCTCCTGGCCGCGCGCCTTCCGGTGGCCCACCCCACATCAAGCCGGGCGACTATTGTCCTGTACCCGGCTGTAGCGATCGTGGCGCTTTCCAGCTTGTGTGGTCGCACGCGGTGGGTTTGGTCGCCGTCAGCATTGGACGTCGCGCCACACCGCGGCGCTCGCCCGTCTCTCTACCTTGAGAGCGACAATCGGGCGAGACTCAAGTGAGCCAGAACGGGCCCTCGGCGCGGCAGGCGTCGCCGACCGTGGTAGCGGCAAGGTCAGATCACGAACAGGTCCATGAAGCGGTTCAGCGGGGTGGCCATCAGCCGGTTCTCGTCCTGGCACAGGTCGTAGATGCGCTGGGCCTGGCCGTTGGGGAAGCGAGTCTTGAGGGCCGAGAGGAACTTGGACTCCAGCACCGGGATGCCCTCGGCGCGGCGGCGGCGGTGACCGATGGGGTACTCGACCTCCACCTTGTCGGTGCTGGTGCCGTCCTTGAAGAAGACCTGGATGGCGTTGGCGATGGAGCGTTTGTCGGGATCCAGGTAGTCTCGGGTGTAGCGGGGGTCTTCCGCGACCCGCATCCGCTCGCGCAGGGTATCGATGCGGGGGTCCGCGGCCACCGCATCCTCGTAGTCGCCGGCCGTGAGTCGCCCGAACAGCAGGGGCACGGCGACCATGTATTGGATGCAGTGGTCCCGGTCCGCCGGATTGTGCAGGGGACCGTCCTTGCTGATGATCCGCACCCCGGACTCCTGGGTATGGATCTCGATGCGCTCGATCTCCGCGATTCGGTCCTTAACCTGGGGGTGCAGGGCCATGGCGCACTCCACCGCGGTCTGGGCATGGAACTCCGCCGGGAAGCTGATCTTGAACAGGATGTTCTCCATCACGTAGCTGCCATAGGGCCGCTGGAAGGCGAAGCGCTTGCCCTTAAACAGCACGTCGTAGAAGCCCCAGGTGGGCGCGGTCAGCACCGAGGGCAGGCCCATCTCCCCCTTGTCGACCATGAGGGCCAGGCGCACCGCCCGGGAACTGGCGTCGCCCGCGGCCCAGGACTTGCGGGAGCCGGTGTTGGGTGCATGGCGGTAGGTCCGCAAGGACTGCCCATCGACCCAGGCCTGGGACAGGGTGTCGATCACCTGATCCTTGCTCGCCCCCAGCATCCGGGCGGCGACGGCGGCCGAGGCCACCTTGACCAGCAGCACGTGGTCCAGGCCGACCCGATTGAAGCTGTTTTCCAGGGCCAGCACCCCCTGGATCTCGTGGGCCTTGATCATCAGGTGGAGCACGTCCCCGACGGTCAGGGGCGACTCCCCCTCGGCCAGCGCCTTGCGGGCCAGGTAGTCACCGAGACCCAGGATGGCGCCCAGATTGTCCGAGGGGTGTCCCCACTCGGCGGCGAGCCAGGTGTCGTTGAAGTCGAGCCAGCGCACCAGGGCGCCGATGTCCCAGGCGGCCTTCACCGGATCGAGCTGGAACTGGGTGCCGGGGACCTTGGCGCCGTCGGGGACCAGGGTCCCGGGGACTATGGGTCCCAGGTGTTTGGTGCACTCGGGGTACTGGAGGGCCAGCAGGGCGCAGCCCAGCGAGTCCATCAGGCAGTGACGGGCGGTGGTGATGGCCTTTTGCGAGGTCACCTCAAAGTCGCAGCAATAGTCGGCGATGGCGACCAACTCCTGGTCCGGGGCGGGGCGCAGGTTGGCGTCGGCGATATGAGCGCTCATGGTCAGTCTCCGGAGGCGTCAACGCTGATCGATGGGCACCCAACTCAGGTTCTCGGGGCCCACATAGTTGGCGCTCGGGCGGATGATCTTCTTGTCCAGCCGCTGCTCGATGACGTGGGCCACCCAGCCGGAGGTACGGGAGATGACGAAGATCGGTGTAAAGAGCTGGGTCGGTATGCCCATCTGGGCGTAGGAGACGGCGGAGAACCAATCCAGGTTGGGGAACATATGCTTGAGATCCCACATCACGGTCTCGAGGCGGTCCGCCACCTGGTACAGTCGCAAATCCCCGTTCTGCTCCGAAAGCCGCCGGGCGACCGACTTGATGACCACGTTGCGGGGGTCCCCGGTGGTGTAGACCGGGTGACCGAAGCCGATGACGATCTCCTTGCGGCCCATCCGCTCGGTCATGTCGTCCTGGGCCTCCTCGGCTGTCGCATAGCGCTGTTGGATCTCGCAGGCGGCCTCGTTGGCGCCGCCGTGCTTGGGTCCGCGCAGGGCCCCGATGGCGGCGCTGATGGCCGAGTACAGGTCCGAATCGGTGCCGGCCACCACTCGGGCGGTGAAGGTGGAGGCGTTGTATTCATGCTCCGCATAGAGGATCAGCGAGGTGTGCATGGCCCGCACCCACTCGGCCGAAGGCGGTCGGCCATGCAGCAGGTGCAGGAAGTGGCCGCCGATGGAGTCATCGTCGGTCTCTACCTCGATGCGCCGGCCGTTGTGGGCGAAGTGGTACCAGTAGAGCAGCACGGACCCGAGGCAGGCCATGAGCCGGTCGCCGATGGCGCGGGCTCCGGCCACCGGCATCGCCTCCTTTTCCGGCTCCAGGGTGCCCAGGATGGAGGCCCCGGTGCGCAGCACGTCCATCGGGTGGGCGGAGGGGGGTAGCTGCTCCAGGGCGGTCTTCAGCGCCGCGGGCAGCCCCCGCATCCCCTGGAGCCGCCGCTTGTAGCCGGCGAGCTCGGCCGTGTTGGGGAGTCGCCCGTGGACCAGCAGGTAGGCGATCTCCTCGAACTCCGCCTGGTCGGCGAAGTCCAGGATGTCGTAGCCGCGGTAATGCAGATCGTTGCCGGTACGCCCCACGGTGCAGATGGCCGTATTGCCGGCGACGGTGCCGGAGAGGGCGACGGACTTCTTTGCCTTGGGCAGCTGGGTCTCTTGCTCGACCGTCATCTCTTACCTCGCTCGGTGGGAGTTGGTGTCGTTTGTAGCAGCCTCATCATTCCGCGCCGGACGCGAATAGCTCGTCGAGCTTCTGCTCGAAGGCGTGGTAATCGAGGAAGTCGTAGAGCGCCATGCGCGTCTGCATGGTGTCGATCACCTTCGCCTGGGTGCCGTCCCGGCGGATGGCCTGGTAGACGTTGAGTGCGGCCTGGTTCATGGCGCGGAAGGCGGAGAGTGGGTAGAGCACGAGGGAGACGCCGGCCGCCCCCAGCTCTTCGGTGGTGAAGAGCGGCGTGGCACCAAACTCGGTGATGTTGGCTAGCACCGGCACCCCCACCACCGCCACAAATTCGCGGTATTGGTCCAGCTCCACCATGGCTTCGGGGAAGATCATGTCGGCCCCCGCCTCGACGCAGGCCACCGCGCGCTCGATGGCGGACTCCATGCCCTCCACGGCCAGGGCATCGGTGCGGGCCATGATGACGAAGTCGTCCGTGCGGGTGTCCACCGCCGCCTTGATGCGATCCACCATCTCGTCCTTCGGGACGACGGCCTTGCCCGGCCTGTGACCGCAGCGCTTGGACGCCACCTGGTCCTCGATATGGACGCCGGCGGCCCCGGCCCGCTGCATCTCGCGCACGGTGCGGGCGATGTTGAAGGCCCCGCCCCAGCCGGTGTCCGCATCCACCAGGAGGGGCAGCGGGGTCGCGTAGGTGATGCGGCGCACATCCTCCAGCACGTCGTTGAGGCTGGTGAGCCCCAAATCCGGGAGGCCGTAGGAGCCAGCCGCTACCCCGCCGCCGGAGAGATAGAGTGCCCGGTAGCCGGTGCGCTCCGCCATCCTGGCGTGATAGGCGTTGATGGCGCCGACGACCTGCAGGGGGCGCTCGGCCTGGACAGCCTGGCGCAGGCGGGCGCCGGGTGTGACGCCTGGGGTCGATTCGGGGGTGGGGTCGGGGGTCCGGGTCTGATTCATCTTCGGTTCCCGTCGGTCTGTGGCTTTGGCTCAGTCGCGAGTCGACGTTCCACGCCGCGGCGGGAGGTGCGGATGTGCCGGCGCATCAGCAGCTCCGCCAGCTCCCCGTCCCGCTCGGCGATGGCGTCGACGATCAGCGCGTGCTCCTTGAGTGCGTCGCGGGCCCGGTCGCTGCCCATGCCGAACTGGCAACGGTACATGCGGGCCAGGTGGTAGAGATCGTCGCACAGGATGCCGATGAGCCGCTGATTGCCGCTGCCCTTCACGATGCGGTAGTGGAAGTCCATGTCCCCCTCCTTCTGGAAGTAGGCCTGCCAATACTCCCTGGCCACCTCCCGGCGGTGCTGCTCCAGCAGATGCTTCAGCTCCTCGATGGCCTCGTCCGCCATGTGCTCGGCGGCGAGCCGCGCGGCCATGCCCTCCAACGCCTCCCGAACTACATAGATCTCGATCAGCTGCTCGCTGGTCAGGGTGACGACCCGGGCCCCCAGGTTGGGCCGGCGCTCCACCAGGTTCGTCGATTCCAGCCGCCGCATGGCCTCCCGCAGGGGGCCCCGGCTGATCCCGAAGCGGGCCGCCATTTCCGGCTCGCTGATCTTGCTGCCGGGGGCGATCTCACCCTCCACGATCGCCCGGCGAAGCTGCTCGAACACCCGGTCGGCGAGGGTGGCGGATTCGTCCTGTGGGTCCTGGGCCGCCTCGCGCGTCCGCGATGTCGACAGAAATGTGATCATGGACGGAAAATAGCCGATAAATGCATTTCTTCCAAGTACTATGTCGACAATCTAAAGGATGGGTCGGGTCAATGTTCCCAGCGATGCGATCGCCTCGGTGCCTCGACGACGCGCCCAGGCGGGCGCGATCTCCTCGGTGCCTTGGCGCTCGGCCCTCCCCCTCAGGTATGCCGCGCGTAGCCGATCGCCGCCAGGGCCGACTCGATCTCGTCCAGGATGCCGGGGTCGTCGATGGTGGCGGGGACCTTGAAGTCCCTGCCGTCGGCGATGCTCTTCATGGTCCCGCGCAGGATCTTCCCCGATCGGGTCTTGGGCAGCCGATCGACGATGGCCACGGTCTTGAAGGCCGCCACCGGGCCGATCTCGTCCCGGACCCTGTTCACCAGCTCCCTGCGCAGAAGGTCCGGATCCCGGTCCACGCCCGCCTTGAGCACCACCAGCCCCAGTGGCAGCTCCCCCTTGAGGGAGTCCGCGGCTCCGATGACGGCGCACTCGGCCACGTCCGGGTGCCCCGCCAGCACCGCCTCCATGGCGCCGGTTGAGAGCCGGTGCCCGGCCACGTTGATGATGTCGTCGATGCGGCTCATGACGAACAGGTAGCCGTCGGCGTCCAGGTAGCCCGCATCGCCGGTCAGGTAATAGCCTGGCTGGGCGGCCAGATAGGAGTGATAGAAGCGTTCCTCGTTGCCCCAGAGTGTCGGCAGGCACCCCGGGGGCAGGGGCAGCCTGAGCAGGATGCGGCCGATGTCCCCGGGTCTGACCGGCTCACCGCGGTCATCCAGGACCTCGATCCGATAGCCGGGCACGGCCTTGGTCGGGGAGCCGGGCTTGACCGGCAGCCGTTCGATCCCGAGACAGTTGGCGGCGATGGCCCAGCCGGTCTCGGTCTGCCACCAATGGTCAATCACCGGCACGCCGAGGATGCGCTCGGCCCAGGCCAGGGTGTCCGGGTCGCAGCGCTCCCCCGCCAGGAACAGGGCGCGCAGCGAGCCGATGTCGTAGCGCTCGAGGTGGCGGGCCTCCGGGTCGTCCCGCTTGATGGCCCGGAAGGCCGTGGGGGCGGTGAAGAGCACCGAGACCCCATGCTCCTCGATCACCCGCCAGAAGGCCCCGGCGTCCGGGGTGCCGACCGGCTTGCCCTCGTAGAGCACCGTGGTGCAGCCCGCGAGCAGGGGGCCATAGACGATGTAGGAATGACCCACCACCCAGCCCACGTCCGAGGCGGCCCAGAAGACCTCGCCGGGCTGTACCCCGTAGACATTGGCCATGCTCCAGGCCATGGCCACGGCATGACCACCGTTGTCGCGGACCACGCCCTTCGGCTGGCCGGTGGTCCCCGACGTGTAGAGGATGTAGAGGGGGTCGGTGGCCGCGACGGTTACGCAGTCGGCCGGGCTCGCCCCGGACACCGCTTCTGACCAGCCGATGTCCCGGCCGGGGATCAGGGTGCCGGGTTCCTGGGGGCGCTGCAGGACGATGCAGCGCCCCACCTGGTGGTTGGCGAGCGCGATGGCCTGATCGAGCAGGGGCTTGTAGTGGACCACCCGATTGGGCTCGATGCCGCAGGAGCCGGCGACCATGACCTCGGGCTTCGCGTCGTCGATGCGGGTGGCCAGCTCCCGGGACGAGAAGCCGCCGAAGACTACCGAGTGGATGGCCCCGATGCGGGCGCAGGCCAGCATCGCGATCGCCGCCTCCGGGACCATGGGCATGTAGATGATCACCCGGTCTCCCTGCTCCACGCCCTGGTCGCGCAGGGCGCCGGCGAAGCGTGCCACCCGGTCCTGGAGGTCACGGTAGCTGATGACCACTTTGGAGTCGGTCACCGGGCTGTCGTGGATTATCGCCGCCTGGTCCCCGCGGCCAGCCGCCACGTGGCGGTCGACGGCGTTCCAACAGGTGTTGAGGGAGGCGCCGCTGAACCAGCGATCGAAGGGGGGCCGGGAGGCGTCGAGGACGCGCTCCCAGGTGTGGTCCCAGTCGATCAGGCGGGCGGCATCCGCCCAAAAGGCATCGGGATCGCTCAGGGAGCGATCGTAGGCGGCTTGGTAGCCCATGATCTCGGCCTCCGGTGGTAGACTCGCGCCGGCAGCCGAGCGGCTGTCGGTCTTTCTCGTTTTGCTGCACTGCAACATTAGACGGTCACCGACCCCAATGCAAGTGAGGGTCTGTTTCGCGTCCTGTCCTCAAGCACCTGGCTGGTGCGCGATCGAGTCCCTCGAGGGCCTCCCATGAGTACCCCGCGCGCCCGCATCCTGGCCCGCCTGCGCCAATCGGAGCAGGTCGCGGACCAGTCCCCGTCCCAGCTTCCCGTGCGGCGTTTCGACTGGGATGCTCAGGAGCGGCTGGAGCGCTTTCGGGAACGGCTGGAGGCGGTCCGGGGCGAGGTGCATCGGGTGGGGGATGACTGGCCTGTCCAGGCGTTGGCTCTGTTGCAGGCACGCGGGGCGAGGCGTCTGCTCTACGGCCCCGAGTCGGCGGCCGGTCCCGACCTCGAAGCAGCATGGCGCGCGGCGGGTGGCGAG
>JBGSUY010000145.1:0-2133 GCA_041753195.1 Chromatiaceae bacterium | reverse complement strand
GCGCCCGGCACCAAGGCCCGACGCGCCTGCCAGAGTGGCTTGATGGGGGTCAGGGTCGAAACGCGCTTGACCGCCCGGATCACGTAGACGGCGCCGAAGGCGGGCCACAGGCGGCGGCCGAGCCTCTCCACCGACGCCAGGCGCAGTCCCATCGCCCGACCCAGGGGTGGCTGAAACACGACATGCTCGCGCCGTTCGACGTCGAACCCGAGCAGGGATAACCAGTCTTCCACTCGATAGGGGGTCAGGAAGCGCCCACTCCAGGGGACGCGCCTGCCGCCGCGGTAGAGGAGTCGCACCAGGCCCCAACTGCTGAGCGCGTTGAAGCCCAGGATGAAGACCCGCCCCTCGGGGATCAGGACCCGCTCGACCTCCCGCAGGACCTGGCGGGGATCCAGGACGAAGTCGAGGGTGTGGGCCAGCAGAACGGCGTCCACCGAATCCGAGGCCAGCGGCAAGCGGTTCGGATCCCCAACGACGCCGAGGCCGAGTTGCCGGGCTGGTTGCTCGCAGGGCATGAGGACCCGATGGCGGATGCGGCTCGCCGCCAGGGCCTCACGAAAACTGTCGGTCACGCCGACCTGGACCAGGTAGTAGCCGAAGACGTCCTCCAGCATTCCCTGGAGGCAGGCGCTCTCGCGAGCACCCACCTCGAACCCGAGGGGGGACCCGTACCACGCTTCGAGCCCGGCGAGGGGAGACCCGGCGCCGCTGCATTCAGTCATCCAGGAAGGCCTCGTGGGGATGGGCGATCCGCCGCGTGGGTAAGGGGCTGGAGGGTGGCGACCCCCGAGGTACCGGGTCGCGCTTCGGCGGGGCTCAACCCCGACGAGCACCCCGAAGTGTCCCGCCTCGGCGCATCAAACCATCGAGTGCCCTTGCGGGCCAGGTCAGGATCTTACCCGGTCGCGGCCTTGATGTCCCGGACCCGCGGCGAGTGAAAGGACCGGAGCAAAGGCTGGCAATCTGTCGGTGATTTGCGTATGATCGTACATAAATTCTAAGAAATTCAATAGATTTTAAGCGGTAAGCCTGCTCTCCGGGGGACCTGATGCCAGCTACCATCCGCTCGGCGTGCCGGTGCGGCACGCCCGTCCTGCTCGCCCTGACCCTATCCGGCGTACTCCTGATCACTCCGGGTTGCGCCACCAACCAGGATCTCTCCACAGCCGGGGATCCGGCCTACGAGGACTCCATCTCGGCGCGCGAATATGGCTTCGTGCGCCCCGCGGCGGACCTTTGGGTCCTCGTTGAGGACAGGGGTGCCAAGCGGCGCGGGAGCGCCGCCGTCGCCACTTTGGGGGGGCCGGACCTGTGGGTCCGGGTGCGCGCCGGCATGCAGCTCGCCCATTATGGGGACCCCCGCATCGACGCCAAGGCCGAGGCCTTCCGCCGGGATCCCCAGTACCTGGTCAAGCTGTCCCAGCGGGCCCGCCCCTATCTCCACGTCGTCATCGGCGAGATCGAACGACGTGGGCTGCCCGCGGAGCTGGCCCTGTTGCCCCATGTGGAGAGCCGCTACAACCCGGCGGCCACCTCGCCCAAGGCGGCCGCGGGGATGTGGCAGTTCATCCCCTCCACGGGCCGGATCATGGGGCTGCGACAGGACCACTGGTACGATGACCGCCGAGACCTCCTGGCCTCGACGCGGGCCGCGATGGACTATCTGCAGCAGCTCAACCGGCGGTTAGGCGGCGACTGGGAGCTCGCCATGGCCGCCTACAATTGCGGCCCCGGCCGTGTCGAATCCGCCCAGGTCGCCAATCGACTCCGCGGCAAGCCGACGGATTTCTGGTCCCTGGACCTGCCGAGCGAAACCAAGAACTACGTCCCCCAGATCCTGGCGGCGGCCCGGCTCGTTGCGGAGCCCGCCAAATACGGCCTCAGACTGCCGGCGGTCCCCAGCACGCCCCAACTGGAGCTCGTGCGCACCCAGGGCCAGGTGGACCTGGCCCGGGTGGCGCAGGCAAGCGGGGTCACGATCGCTGAGCTGCAAAGGCTCAACCCCGGACTCAAGCAGGGCCAGACGGCCCCCTATGGTCCCGGGCGCCTGCTGGTGCCGGCCGGTTATGGAAAGCAGATCACCGCCAAGCTGGCCTCGGCGCAGGTCCTTCCCGCGGTCCCTCCGGCGGC
>JBGSUY010000144.1:0-3994 GCA_041753195.1 Chromatiaceae bacterium | reverse complement strand
CCGTCGGTCCCGCCGGGGTGGGAGCGGGCCGGGCTTTCGCTGGCTCGAACTTCTGGCTTCGGCTGCCCAAGATCCCGGCGGCGGTCGGCCCGACGCTCCGGGTTAGGGGGCTCGCTGGGCTCGGCGCTGCGGCGGTCGGTGTGGATGTAGGTCAGGCCTGAGTGGCGCTCCAGGACGGGGACGCAGTCCTCCTCGGTGCAGCCGGGGTAGACGGTGGATTCGTAGATCACCAGGTCACCGGGCTTGAGGACGCGGCCGACCGTCTCCGAGGCCTTGAGGAGCGGGGTGAGGTCGGGCCGCTTGTAGGCGTCCACCGGGGTCGGCACGGTGACGATGTAGATGCGGCAGGCGCGCAGTTGCTCCAGTTCGCTGGTGCAGGTGAGGTGGCGGGCCTGCTCCAGGTCCTCGGCGGTGACCTCGCGGGTGCTGTCGCGGCCGGCTCGGAGCTCGGCGATGCGCCCGGGGTTGATGTCGAATCCGACCACTGGGCGGTGCTTGCCGAATTCCACCGCCAGGGGCAGGCCGACGTAGCCCAGGCCGATGATGGCCAGCGGCGTGCGCGGGTCCTGGAGGTGGGTGATGGTCGCTTCCATGGGATGCTCTCGGATGCTTCGTGGAAGGGGCGCTCCGCGCCGCGATCTTCTACCTGGGGTTTTGCTCGGAGGCTGATTCGGGCTGACGAACCTCCGCCTGCAACTGGGCGATCTCAGCCTTTAGGATGTGGTACTCCGCGATCTTGCGCTTGAGGAAGCGAGCGGTGATGCGGGCCTTGGCCTCGATGCCGCTGGGCGTGAGGAGGTAGCTGTAGGCGAGCTTGTTCCTGCTGTTCTTGAAGTTGATCGCCTTGATCCAACCCTGGCCGAGCAGTGCCTTGACGCAGTAGTTGATCTTGCCGAGGCTCACCCCGAGGGCCTGGGAGAGTTCGCGCTGGCTGGCATCCGGGCGCTCGGCGAGGAGCTTGAGGAGCCGGTATTGGATGTCGTCGTTCAAGGGGGGATGGCGGCCGTTGCCGATCGAGTCTCGGGCACGCTACCGCCCTACCGTGACAGGGGCGGCATCGGCTTGGAGCGGATCTTGGGATGCGTCAGGCCCTGGCTAGGGCGCTTGTTCAGCGTGTGAACGCGCGGGCATCAGACCATCCCCGAAGCTGCCCGGTCAACGGCAGAACGGGGGCGCTCACGCGGTTTCGGTGGAAACGGTGAGGGTGGTCACATTTGCTGCTGCCAGACTGGCACAGGGCAAAGTTTTGGGGACGGCGCGACTGCTCGATGCCAAGCCGCTTCTGGAGTTGCGGGGCACTCATCCCCGGCCGTCCTTGGGTCACGAGAAAGCGGCCTAGAACCAAGTGCGGATGGGCAACTTCGTCCGCTCCATGAGCGTGTTCGCTTTCGGATCAAGCCGGCAGGGGGCCACCGGATAGGCAAGCCCCAAACGTTTCGCGGGGGTACGCGACGGCGGGCGGAGAAAAACCCCAACGCCGCGATCGATGAATCCCTGGGGATTCTCCAGGATGTTCCGTCCCCGATGATTATGTCTTCCGCCGCACTCACCCGGGCGCTGCACTCGCCAACTGGCCCTATCCGGAACGCGTTACGAAACCGGGGCCCAGAGTCCGCCCAGATCGATCGTCACCGCATCGAAAGGGGCAGCGCGAACCTGTGCGCTGTCCGCGAAGCGTCCGATCTCTCGCCAGGCGCCGGCTTCCAGGGCGTAGGCTTCCAGTGACCGCGCGATGGGATCGATCAGCCAGGCGTGGGGAACCCCGTACTTGGCATAGATCGGCATCTTGATCTGTCGGTCTTTGCTCTCGGTCGAGGGCGACAGAATTTCACAGACCCAGTCAGGGATCACCGTGGCGCGATGCCCCTTGGGCAGAACCGGCAGACGCGCGCGTCGCCATCCGGCGAGATCCGGCACATCGACCTCGGTGTCACGGATGAAGTGAAGCTCAGGCTCGACCACGATCAGCCAACCGCCCGGCCCTCCACCGCGCCCCTTCTGGAAGGGGCCGACAAGTTCTTCGGCGAGCGACGTCTCGGTGTACCCATGCTCAAGGCTCGGGCGCGGTTGCGTGTAGATCTGGCCGTCCAGGATCTCCCCGGTCAGCCCCTCGGGAAGGGCCTTGAGCTGTTCGTAGAGGCTGGGGCGGGTTCGTGCGTGCATGGGCTGGTCTCCCTTGCGGGGCATAGGATTAGCATATCCTGATTGGCGTGCCCCGGTGACCTCGACTGATTCGCTCCAGACGGCCCAGCCGCGGTCTCGGTAGTTCCTGCGTCACAGCCAGCCTTTGGCAATGGGATGATCGTGGTGCGCGACGGCAAGGGCGGGAAGGATCGGGTGGTGCCGATTCCCCGGAGCTTGGTGGAGCCCCTGGGGGAGCACCTCGAGCGGGTGCGGCGGCACCCTTGCCTTGAGCGCCCCCACACCCAACCTTGGCGCGAGCCCAGTAACCGACGCCGGGGGACAACGCCCGGCCTAACGAGAGGAGACGTCTATGGAAACTTCAGCCGTCGAGCAACTCATCCGCGCCGGCATCCCCGGCGCCCAGGTGCAGGTGATTGGGGATGGCAGTCACTTCGACGCCGTGGTGGTCAGCGAGGCCTTCGCGGGCCTCACCCCTATCAAGAAGCAGCGCCTGGTGATGGATGCGGTCAAGGCCCAGATCGCGAGCGGGGAGCTGCATGCGCTCTCCATCAAGACCCTTACGCCCGAGGAGTGGGCCGGGCAGGGGGCCTGAGCGCGCGGCGGGGGCCGTCGAGCTACCCCCTCCGATCCATGGAGATGGAGCAGGTCCCCGTGCTTGTGGCGGCCGGGGTGGGTGCCATACTGAAGGTGGGAGTCAAAGGCGAGTCACAGACGGAGGCGATACCATGTTCCTCAAACACACAACCACCGGCAAGATGATCGAGGTCCTGAGTCTGCGGGACCTCTTCAACCCCATGCATGGCACCGTGATCGGGCGCTATCACTACGGGGAGGAGGCCCAGGACCCGGAGAGCTTCGACAAGAGCGAGCTGGCCTTCCCCTCGAACGAGCCCATGCCCAAGTGCTGGACCGACGTCCATTATCGGGATACTGAGGCCATGCATTACTACAAGAAGGCGTCCTGAACCCAGTTCAGGCGCCGAGCGACGCCGGCGGCGGGCGAGGTCCGCCGCCGGCGTTTGTTTTTGGGCAGCGTCCAGTTAGGGCAGCCTCCGGGGCCGGATTAAAAAGGCGCTCGATGTGGAGGCGCCGCTGGCCTTTTTGAGACGGCTGTCGCCCATCGCAATACCACCGTGGGCCGCGACCCATGTATCATTCCGGCCCACATGGCCGGCCACCACACCCAGATCCACGCCAACCAACCCATCGGGGTCTTCGACTCCGGGGTGGGCGGGCTCTCGGTGCTGCGGGAGATCCGCCGGGAGCTGCCCCACGAGGACCTGCTCTATGTGGCGGACTCGGGTCATGCCCCCTATGGCGACAAGCCCATGGAGGTCATCGAGACCCGGGCGGTGGCCATCACCGAGTTCCTGCTGGAGCAGGGGGCCAAGGCGGTGGTGGTCGCCTGCAACACCGCCACCGGGGCGGCGGCGCGCCTGCTGCGGTCCCGCTATCCGGTGCCCATCGTCGCCATGGAGCCCGCGGTCAAGCCGGCGGTGGCCCAGACCCGATCCGGGGTAATCGGCGTCCTGGCTACCCGGCGGACCCTGGAGAGCCATAACTTCTCCGTGCTGATGGAGCGGGTGGGGACCGGGGCGGAGGTCCTGCTGCAGCCCTGCCCGGGCCTGGTGGAGCGGGTGGAGGAGGGGGACTTGGACGGGGACCACACGCGTGCCCTCCTCGCCGACTATCTGCAACCCCTGCTGGAGCGCGGGGCCGACACCCTGGTCCTGGGCTGCACCCACTATCCACACCTGATCCCGCTGATCGGCCGGCTGGCCGGTGCCGAGGTGGCCGTGCTGGACTCCGGGGCCGCGGTGGCGCGTCAGGTGCGCCGGCGCCTGGAGTC
>JBGSUY010000143.1:0-1511 GCA_041753195.1 Chromatiaceae bacterium | reverse complement strand
GGCATTGAAGGCGGCCTCCTGCTCCACCCAGCGCCAGGCGAGCCCCAGCCGCTCGGCCTGCTCGGCACGCTGGTAGTTGCGATCGATGGCGGCCAGTGCCTCCTCGCGGCTGCGCGCCTCGCGGGTGCGGGTCTGGATGTCCCGGTAGTGCTGGAGTGCTTGCTGCAGGGAGCGGACCTGGATGGGGCGCTCCTCCAGGATGTGGCTGCGCACGAAGTCCGAGACGTTGCGGATGGGTGCGAAGGTGATGGCGTTGCGGAAGGCGCGCAGGAAGCGGGGCGGATCCAGATGGCGCCGGCCGTCGGAGAGCAGGGCGCAGAGGTGGCGCTGGTATTCGCCCACCTGGGGGAAGACCCGGAAGGCCTCGCCGAGGCGCTGCCGCAGGTCCTCCCGGAGCCGCCGCCAGGGTTTGGGCACCGGGCCCTCGGGTGTGCGGTCCACCAGGTCCGACAGGACCAGCTCCAGCCCGGGGGCGACGAAGCGCCCGTCGATGACCTCCTGGGCCTCGTCCAGCCGGGCGTGCAGCGCAAGGCCGACGCTGATTGGCTCCTGTGTCGCTTCCTCCCGGAACACCAGGGCCAGATAGGTAACCGCCTGGTCCCGCGGGCGGAGCTCACGCGAGACGTCGGGGTTGCTGGGGTCCCGGACCACGCCGAGGCAGTAGTCCCGGAGGCTGCGGGTGCTCTTCTCCCCGGCGCTGGCATTGGGGTTCCACCAGCGCTTGTCGCCCCCCACCAGCACCGCCTGGACGGCGTCGAGCAGGGACGATTTGCCAGAGGCGTTGGGACCGATCACGGCCGTGTGGCCGACGATGTCGATGCTCGCCTGCTCCAGGCGGTACCAGTTGATCAGCAAAAGGCGGACCAGTCGCTTCACGGGCTGGGCTCACCCTGGTCCGGATCTGCCTCCGAGGGCTCTTCGGCATCCGCGTCCGGGGCTTCATCCGGTACGTCCAAAAAGGCCGCGATGCGTGCCTGGACCTGGTCGCCGGTCACCAGCCGCACCGTGGGCAGGATGCGCAGCACGGGCAGACCATCGGCCGTCTCGTCGCCGATCTCGATCAGGGACCAGCGGCGCAGCCGGCGCAGGATCTCCCGGTAGTCCGAGATGGGCGGGAGCTTCCGCCCGAGCAGGGTCTCGTAGCGGCCGAGCAGGGCCTCGGAGGGCGTATAGACGCTCCCCTCCCGGGCCTCGAAGCGCTCCAGGCCCTCCTCGTAGAGGAGCCGCAGACAGAGCAGCATCAGGCTGTCGACCAGGCGCAGGTGCCAGAAGCCCTCCGCGTCCCCGGGGAGCAGGCCGACGAGCCCGAAGGTGTCGTCCCGGTGCAGGGTCCAGCCCAGGGCGTCGAACAGGCTCACGAAGTAGTCGAAGTGATTGACGATCAGGCGGTAGGCATCCCGGTCCCCCGGGCGCTCCAGGAGCAGGAACTGACGCTTCAGCACCAACCGGGCGGCGGCGCGGAAGTCATCCGGCTCGGCGGCGCCGGGGCGCTCGCAGACCTGGCGCAGGTC
>JBGSUY010000142.1:0-2318 GCA_041753195.1 Chromatiaceae bacterium | reverse complement strand
CGGCGACGGGGCCTGTGAGGGAGCGATCCAGTGCGCCCAACGATCTGAGCAAGGCGACCGGCGCTCACCAACGGCTGCATCCGCATCACCGGGGCCAGCATTTGTGCCGGCGACCTGCTGCCGTCCCCCGTGGCGGGGGTCTCGAGCCTGTGCCAGCGCATCACGGTGAACGCCGACTGCTCGGGGTTCTATCAGGGCCAGATGGACTGCTGGACCGATCCGCAGGGGGTGCTGCAGTGTCCCTACAACCAGGGGGGCGTGGCGACGGACTGCACCGCGCTGGAGGCAGACCCCAACTGCGGCTTCCTCTCGAGCCGCTGCGTCAAGTATGCCCAAGGCGCGAGCGGGCTCTGCTACGTCTTCGAGGAGCGGTGGGACTGCGGGACCCTGCACGGCATCCCGGTGCTGCAGCGCACCTCCACCATGGACTGCGCCGGTCCCGTGCGCTGCATGGGGGAGGACTGCCTGGACACCGCCGAAGAGCAGTCCGGCGACTTCGCCAAGGCCGCCGCCGCGCTGCAGGCGGCGCAGATGGCCGCCTCGGACCTGGACTGCTCGAGCGGCAGCTGCGTGGTCTTCTCCGGCGAGGCCATGGAGTGCAAGAGGGCGGTGGGCGGCATTGTCAACTGCTGCACCACGCCGGATGGGATTTCGCTCGCGGACTACCTCGCGCTGGTGTTTGCCGTCGGCAAGCTGGACAACGCCCTGATGGGGCTCGACCAGGGCAATGCGCTCCGCGGCTCCTGGGAGACCCTGCGCCAGCCGGTCGCCTCTGTCTGGAGCGAGGTGACCCGGTCCTTCACCTCGGTCGCCAACAACCTGATGGGCAAGACCGCGGCGGATGCGACCGATGCCGCGGCGCAATTATCCCTCGACGCCTTCAAGCAGGCGCTCATGCAGGAGATGGCCCGGTGGGTGGCGGAGCTCTTCGGCGAGGCGGCGGCCAATGCGCTCTTCACGGTCAACGGCGGGGCGGCCTTCGTCGGCGGCAACCTGCAGGCAGGCACCATCCAGCTCGGTGGAGTGGTCGGAACGGCGCTCGCCTGGGTGATGGCCGCCTACATGATCTACGCCGTCGCGGTGATCCTGATCCAGTTGATCTGGACCTGCGAGCAGGAGGAGTTCGAGCTGGGGGCCAAGCGTGAGCTGCGCTCCTGTCACGACGTCGGCTCCTACTGCAAGACCAAGGTGCTCTCCGCCTGCATCGAGCGGCGCAAGGCGTACTGCTGCTTCAACACCCCGCTCGCGCGCATCCTCAACGAGCAGATCCGCCCCCAGCTCGGGCGCGGCTGGGGCGAGGCCGACGCGCCGGACTGCACCGGAATCAATGTCAACGACTTCGAGCGGGTCGACTGGGATCGGGTCAACCTCGATGAGTGGCTCGCGATCCTGGCGGAGACGGGGCATTTCCCGACCCTCGATAGCCTGAATCTGGATGCCCTGACAGGTACCGGGAGCGAGCTCGACGTGTCGGGAAGCCGGCCGGATGCGGCCGCGCGCAGCCAGACCCGATCGGATGGGCTCGACAGCGACGCGGCACGCCGAGAGGCGGAGATGGAGCTGTGGGGGTCGGCGTTGCCGGCGTTGCCGTGAGGGGAGGACGCCTTGGGACGCCGTGATCTGGCCTGCGGGTCCTGGACTCCCAACCGTTGGAGACAGGCTATTGGGCACCGATCAGTTCGATCGGATAGCCGTCCGGGTCCTCAACGAAGGCAATGACGGTGCTGCCGGCATTCATCGGACCGGCATCACGCAGAATCTTGCCCCCGAGCGCCTTGATGCGGTCGGTGGCCTGGTACACGTCATCCACCTCGATGGCGACGTGGCCATATCCGCTGCCCATCTCGTACTGCTCTACGCCCCAGTTGTAGGTCAGCTCGATCGCACTCTGTTCCGACTCGTCACCATAACCGAGGAAGGCGAGGGTGAATTTGCCCTCCGGATAATCCTTTTGGCGCAGCAGTTTCATCCCCAGGATCTGGGTGTAGAAGTCGATGGAGCGTTGCAGATTGCCCGTGCGCAGCATGGTGTGGAGTATTCGCATCTGACTGACCTCTGGCGGTGGTAGGGGGTCGTTTGATTATCGCGCCGCGTCCTCCCCGGGAGCCATGGGGGTTTGAGGGCATATCGCGCAGCACCTCCGGAGCGGTGACATTCTCCGCGAAGGTGGTCTCCTTGGAGATCGACTTGCGTTCAGTGGCGGGGTAGACCCGATCGTCGGCGATCCCCTGGGCCTGCAGGTGCAGCTCGGTGCCGGCCCGTGCCCCGAGGTGTCGGCGCAGCTCCACCAGCGGGAGGCGGCGCACATCGGCGACCGT
>JBGSUY010000141.1:0-4363 GCA_041753195.1 Chromatiaceae bacterium | reverse complement strand
CCCGGGCGATCTCGATCCCCCGCCCCGCGCGCCGCTCGATCTCCCGGGCGTTGCGGGTGAGCACCGTCACGGTGCCGCCGCCCACCGTGCCCAGGCCCAACAGCCCTATCTTGACCGGCTCCATACCTCACTCCTCAGTGGCAAAAGCAATCAGGCCCCCGCCCGGGACTCCCGGCGGAACATCTCCTTGATGCCGCGCACAGCCTGGCGGGTGCGGTGCTCGTTCTCGATCAGGCCGAAGCGCACATGATCGTCCCCGTACTCGCCGAAGCCGATCCCCGGGGAAACCGCCACCTTGGACTCCGCAAGCAGCCGCTTGGAGAACTCCAGGGATACCGAGCCCCCGTCCGGGAGCTGGGCGCGGATGTGCTCCTGAATGAAATCGGGGATTCGTGCCCAGACGAACATGGTGGCCCGGGGCGGCTGGATGTCCCAGCCGGCCTCATGGAGTCCCTTGCACAGGACGTCCCGGCGCGCCTGGTACATGGCGCTGATCTCGCGCACACACGCCTGGGGGCCCTCCAGGGCGGCGATGGCCGCCACCTGGATGGGGGTGAAGGTGCCGTAGTCCAGATAGGACTTGATGCGCGCCAGGGCCGCCACCAGGACCCGGTTGCCGCACATGAAGCCCACCCGCCAGCCCGGCATGTTGTAGCTCTTGGACATGGAGAAGAACTCCACCGCGATGTCCTTGGCCCCGGGGACCTGGAGGATCGAGGGGGCCTTGTAACCGTCGAACACGATGTCCGCGTAGGCGAGATCATGCACCACCCAGATCCCGTGCTCCCCGGCGATGTCGATCACCTTCTGGAAGAAGTCCAGCTCCACGCACTGGGTGGTGGGGTTTCCGGGGAAGTTCAGCACCAGCATCTTCGGCTTGGGCCAGGAGTCCGTAATGGCCCGGCGCAGATCATCGAAGAAGTCCGTGTCCGGGGTCAGGCGCACATGACGCACGTCGGCCCCGGCGATGATGAAGCCGTAGGGGTGGATCGGATAGGCCGGGTTCGGCACCAGCACCGTGTCGCCCGCCCCCATGGTGGCCAGCGCCAGGTGGGCCAGGCCCTCCTTGGAGCCGATGGTCACGATGGCCTCGGTCTCCGGGTCCAGGTGCACGTCGAAGCGGTCCCGGTACCAGTTGCAGATGGCCCGGCGCAGGCGCGGGATGCCGCGGGAGACCGAGTAGCGGTGGGTGTCCTTGCGGGCCGCCGCCTCGATCAGCTTGTCCACGATGTGCTGGGGCGTGGGCTGATCCGGGTTGCCCATTCCGAAGTCGATGATGTCCTCCCCCCGGGCTCGCGCCTCGGCCTTCAACTCATTGACGATGTTGAAGACATAGGGCGGCAGCCGCTTGATGCGGCCAAAATCGGGCTGGGGGAGGGGCACGGGGACCTCGCGACTGACGGAAAAGCGTTGGAGTGTACCGTCGCGCCGGGTAGATTGAAATCGTGCGGCGGAAGCTGGCCTCCTTCACCCTCCACCGGGCAGGGGATAGGGCCGGGGTGGGGGTCGAAGACCAGATCCCAGGCCCAGCGCCAGCCGGTCCGCGGCCTTCGACCCCCCCTGACCTCCGCCTTGCCAGGGGGGAGGAAGACGGCGCCGATCCGTCCGCAACCCGGACCGCGTCCGCCGTAGATGGGCAACCGTCCGCTCCAGATAGGCAACCGCCCTCTCCCTCCCCGGCCCGCCAAGGCCCCGGGGGAGACCGTGCGGGCCCCGTCCGAAGATTCAGGTCGAGGGATCCCCCCTGACCCGCTAGAATGGGGCGAAAACGCTCGCCGATCACCGGCTTGGTACCGCCATGCAAAAGACCCGCATCCTGATCGCGGACGACCATGCCCTGTTTCGCGATGGCGTACGCTCCTTGATCGAATCCAGCGGCGGCGACTTCGTGGTGGTCGGCGAGGCGAAGGACGGCCTCGACGCGATCGCGAAAGTGGTCGACCTCCAGCCGGATACGGTGCTGATCGATCTGTGCATGCCCAACCAGAACGGCATGGAGTCGATCGCGGCCATCAAGCGGCGGGCCCCCCACACCCACGTCATCGTGGTGACCGGCCATTGCACCGAGGAGCATGTGCGGGCCACCTTCGGGGCCGGGGCCGATGGCTTCGTCCTCAAGGACGACACCCGGGACGACCTGCTGAAGGCGCTGCAGGCGACCCAGGAGGGCAAGGTGTTCCTGAGCCCCGGGATCTGCGGGTCCGTGATCTCCGGATACCTGAACCAGCCTCCACCCAGGGAGGCGTTGCCTCAGACGCCGACCGAGCCGGCCCCCCAGGCGCGGACCTCCTGGTCGAAGCTCACCACGCGGGAACGCCAGATGCTCAAGCTGGTGGCGGAAGGTAAGAAGAACCGGGAGATCGCCGCCCTCCTCAACTTAAGCACCAAGACCGTGGAAAAGCACCGAGCCAACCTGATGCGCAAGATGGGCTTCGGAAACGCCTCCGAGCTGGTGGCCTATGCCCTCGACAACGGGCTGATCTGACCGCGCCGCGCCCGCCCGAGGACGCCGTGCCCGGGTGCTGGCCTTCGCCCCCCCCCCCCGGCGAGATCCGGCGAGATCCGGGGGTCCGCGTCAAGGAGCCGACCCGCCGCTGCCCCAGAGCGCGCACAGGGTAGTCCCTCGCCCCAGCTGCGAGGTGATCTGCAGCACCCCCTGCTGCAGGCTCGCCCGCTGCTTCATGCTGCTCAAGCCCAGCCCTCGGGCGGGGGACTGCATCTGCGCCAGATCGAATCCGACCCCGTCGTCCTCGATCTCCAGCTTGAGCCCGCTGTCGGTGCGGTGCAGCCGGACCCAGACGTTGCGCGCCCCGGCGTGCTTGATGACGTTGTTCAGCGCCTCCTGCACGATCCGAAACAGGTGGATCTTCAGGGCCTCGTCCACTTCCGACTCCTGAATCCTGGTCTCCAGGTGCGCCGTGAGCCCCCGCTTGAGCTGCCCGACCTCCCGGCAGAGACGGGTCAGGGCCAGCACGACACCGCCGCTGTCGAGGATGGCCGGGCGCAGGGCCATGGAGAGGCGGCGCACGTCCTCGATCATCTCCTGGGTCTTACAGACGGAGGCCAGCAGCTGACCGGCAACGCGCCCATCCCCCGCCTCGTCCTGATCGGCGGCCAGGTTTTGCAGCATCAGCTTGAGCACGCTCAGCCCCTGACCGATCCCGTCGTGCAGCTCGCCGGCGATGCGCTTGCGCTCCTCCTCCTGGGTGCTGATCAGACAGCGGGAGAGCCGCTGCAGCGTCCGGCGCGAGGACCGGATCGCCTGCTCGGCGAGGATCTGCTCGTTGACATTCGTCACCGTGATGAATCGGACCGGCTCGCCCTCGGCGACGAAGCCGACCTCCGAGATGCGCAGCCACAGGGTCGAACCGTCCCGTCGCCGCGCCTCGCACACCCGTTCCTGGGGCGGAGACGGCTCGCCGTCGGGTCCCAGGAGGGCCTGGGGGGCCAGGCAACCCGGAGGCAGCAGGTCCGTCATCTCCGCCTCCGCCAGCGCGCCCGTCGCGTATCCGAGCAGCTCCTCGAAGCGCGCATTGCAGTAGGCCACCCGGCCCTCCGTGACCATCAGCAAGCCGGCATTGGTATTCTCCAACACCAGGCGATGACGTCGGCGGGTCTCCTCCAGCTCCTCCTGGGTGTTGGCGAGCTGGGAGGTGGCCTCCCGCAGATGCGCATGGCTGGCGCTCAGGGCCTCGCTGTGCTGCTCCAGGGTGCGGCGCAGCTCAAGGTTCTGGCGCAGGGTCCGCCGCCGGGCGAGCTGCTCGAGGGTCAGGTCCTCGATCACGGCGAAGCGGCGCGCGCACGGCTTTCCGCCATCCTTCAGGCCGGACCCCTTGGCGCAGCCGATCTTGATCCGCAGCTCGCGCCCCAGCGCCGCATCGGCATACTCGAACTGGTGGCCCTCCAGCCCATGGCAATCCGAGAAGGCGAGGGTCAGCCGGGCCGCCAGGCCGCACGCGGCATCGCTGCAGCCGGGGTGGAGGAGCTCGTGGAGGTTGCCGAAGGACGGGCTGGACACCGATCCCAGACCCCAGGTCTCCACCGCCCGGTTGACCCGGATGACGATCCCTTCCGGGTCGAGCACGCAGACGATCTGGGGCAGGGCGTCGACCGTTCCCTCCCAGGCGATCTTGGCCCGCCGGACCTGCTTGAGTCGCCGCGCGTAGTGCCGTTTGCGCAGCACGAACGCCAGGGCGGTGCCCAGGATCGAGAATACCGCGGGGAACAGGGCTAGTTCCTGGGGGCTGAGCCCTCTGACCGGCTCCGGCGCCACCAACAAGGCCGCGAGGCCGTGGTCCTTTCGCAGTGGGTACCAGAGGGTCAGGGCCGCGCCGATGGGTCCCGTCTGGCCGGCCTCGGTGAG
>JBGSUY010000140.1:0-2008 GCA_041753195.1 Chromatiaceae bacterium | reverse complement strand
CACCCTGACCCGCGACCTGGACGACGCGGGGCTGATGGCCGCCGCCTATGTGGCGGACCTGCTCGGCTGGCACGATCAGGCGATCTTCACGCTGGCCCGCACCGGGTACTGGGACGACCTGGAGCTGCGCTTCCCCCTGCGCTATCGGGAACTGGTGTCAGAGCAGGCCTGGCAGACCGGGCTCGGGGAGGACTGGATCTTCGCCGTGCTGCGCCAGGAGAGCGTCTTCGCCCCCGATGTGGCCTCCGGCGCCGGGGCCCTAGGCCTGATGCAGCTCATGCCCGCCACGGCCCGCGAGGTAGCACAAGACCTCACCCCGGCGCGGGCGGCACCGGGCCGCGCCCAGATCCTGGACCCCGAACTCAACATCGCCCTGGGCAGCACCTATCTCGCCTGGATGCGGGACCGCTTCGGCCACGCGGCGCTGGCCACCGCCGCCTACAACGCCGGTCCCCATCGGGTGGCGCGCTGGCTGCCCGAGGACTGCATGGAGGCGGACCACTGGATCCTCTCCATCCCTTTCCAGGAGACGCGGGGTTATGTGGAGCGGGTCCTGGCCTACCGGGTTATCTATGGGGCCAGATTAGGGGTGGAGCCCGTGCGCCTGAGCGACCTGCTGCCCCCGGTACCAGGGAGGGGCGGCGGGTAACGCCGTCGGGTGGATGCCCGAAGGGAGATCCACCAACGCGGTGCTCGGCCCTCAGCGGAGATAGCCCGGCACCACGGCGTCGATGTCGGTGGGCCGGATGCCGAGCGCGCCGAGGCCGTCCTCGGCGCAGACGCTGTCCACCTGGAGCGAGAGATAGTTGTCCAGGGTGAAGGGCCTGCCCGGCAGGTATTGGAGTACCCGTCCCTGGAGCCGGGAGAGCCCGTCGCCGAGCCCGATCACCCGCACCTTGCGTCCGATACGGGCCCCCGTGTACTCCACCAGCTCCTTCAGGGTGAAGGTGCGGGGTCCGCACAGCTCGTAGGCCCTGCCCGCGGTGTCGGGCCTCTCCAGGGAGCGCACCATGGCCGTGGCGACGTCACCCACGTAGACGGGGGCGAAGCGTGCCTGGGGGCAGGCGAGGGGGAAGGGTCCGGGCAGGGCCCGCAGCAGGCCGGCGAAGCGGTTGAAGAAGCTGTCCCCGGGGCCGAAGATCACCGAGGGTCGGAAGCTGGTCACCGCCAGACCCCGCGCGCCGACCTCATGGGCCAGCGCCTCGCCCCGGCCCTTGGTGCGCAGATAGGCGCTGGGTCCCGCCTCCGCATCGGCATGCAGGGCGCTCATGTGCAGATAGCGCCGGACCCCGGCGGAATGGGCCGCACCCAGGGCCATCTGCACCAGGGTCACATGGCTCTCCTCGAAGCTGCGCCCGCTCCCCTCGTTCAGGATCCCCACCAGGTTGATCAGGGTCCCGCAACCGGCGAGGGCCGTCGCGAACTCCTGGGGGCCCCAGCCGGACATCGGGTGCAGGCGGCAGCCGGGGACCAGCCGCAGGTCGCAATGCCGCTCGGGCCGGGTGACGGGGACCCGGCACTCATACCCGGCCGCGCCCAGGGTGTTCAGGAGGTGATGGCCGACGAATCCGGTGCCGCCGAGGATACAGACCTGCTTGTTTTTCATGGCGATGTGATTCCTTGCCAACTGTGTTTGGGGCGCTGTGCGCGTGGTGGACGATGCCTGGGCGGCGAGCCAGGCCGAGACCCGGGTATTATCGGCGAACGGCGCCCGGCTGGCACCGGCAGACGCGCCTCGCTGACCCGGTCGTACTTCCCGGCCCTCGGCCCTCGCCACGCGTAACTCGCTACTCAGTCATGCCCCCCCTCGACCTGGCCGGCTTTCTGCTCACCGGCGTCCTGTCCGGACTGCTTGCCGGCCTCTTCGGGGTGGGCGGCGGCGTTATCGTGGTGCCGGCCCTGATCCTACTGTTCGGCCATCTGGGACTGGTCGAAGGCTGGATCCCCCACCTGGCGGTGGGCAGCTCCTTGGCCGCTATCGTCGGAACCGGCGCCGCCTCGGCCCTGG
>JBGSUY010000139.1:0-16986 GCA_041753195.1 Chromatiaceae bacterium | reverse complement strand
CGTGAAGCGCGTCTACACCAATCTCGCGGTGATCGACATCACGGCCCGCGGCTTCTCCCTCATCGAGGTCCTGGTTGCCTTCGCGATCCTCGCCCTCTCCTTGGGGGTGCTGATGCAGATCTTCTCGCGGGCGAGTCTGACGACCGCCGCCTCCGCTCAGTACAGCCGCGCGGCCGGCTTGGCAAGTGCCCGATTGGAGGCGGTGGGCAAGGCCATCCCCCTGGAGCCGGGCGCCGTGAGCGGCGACCCGGAGGACGGCATGGCCTGGGAGCTCAGCATGGTCCCCCTCGAGGCGGACGCCCAGGCCCAGGCCGACTTCGGCATCCCACTGGACAATGGGCTCGGTTTCACACCGCCCGTCATGCCCTATCGGGTCGTGGTGAGCGTCCTGTGGCGGGATGGGGACAGGGTCAGGCGCCTGACCCTGTCGACCCTGCGGCTCGGAGCCCCGCTTGACTGATTCGACCCCTGATTCCTCCCCGAACTTGACCGAGGTCCCGCCTGGAGGGGGGGTGATGTTGGCGCTCCGGGGCCGCGCAACCCGGCGAGCCGGGCGATGGTCGGGCTTCACCCTGGTGGAGCTGCTCATCGCTCTGGCTATGGTGGGCCTGATCACCCTCCTCCTGTTCTCGGCCCTGCGTACCGGCGCCAGGGCCTGGGACGCGGTGGATCTGGTCGCGGAACGCACCGGGGCCTTGCGCCTGGCGCGGGACTTTCTTCAGGGGGCCCTTACCCAAGCGCGGGCCACCACCCTCGTCATCGACGGTGCCACTGTCTCGGTGTTCGCGGGCGACGGGGAGCGGCTCGAGTTCGTGACCCCCCTTGGTGAACGGGTGGGTGTGCCGGGTCTCTACATCCTGCGTCTGACCCTGGAGGCCGACGGGGATGGACGCGCTCTCGTCCTCACCCGGTGGTTGATCCACCCGGAAGTGCTTGAGGGCACCGACGAGATTCCCGCATGGGAGCCCCTTAGTGAGGAGCGCGGGTCCCTACCAGCGTCTACCCCTTTGGACAGCGACGCGGCGGCCGGGGCCTTCGGCCGTACCCTGCTCCTGGAGGGCGTGGACGCCTTCCAGATCCTCTATTTCGGTGCGGTCGACGGTGAAACCGAGCCGGACTGGCAGGAGGACTGGGTTGATCAGGGCGCTCTGCCCTCCCTTGTGCGCATCCGGCTGACGACTCTCGGTCAATCCTGGCCCGACCTGGTCGTCGCATTCCCTGATCAACAGCCGTGAAGCCTTCTCCCCCCCGGGGCATCGCCCTCGTGTTGGTTCTTTGGGTCCTGACCCTGCTCACGGTCATGGCCCTGGGGATGACGCAGACCCAGCGGACCGAGACCGCGCTCGTGGAGAACCAGATCGGTGGCGCCCGGTTTCGCGCCACCGCCGATGCGGCCATCGCCTACACCATGCTCAGCTTCCTGTTGCCCGCGACCGACGACACCCTCGGCAGCGGCGAAGCGGAGTCCGAGTACGCAACCCCCTGGATCCCCAACGGCGCCCCGCGGGCCTGGCGATTCAACGGGGAGCCCGTGACGATCGCGGTGTTCAACGAGGCGTCCCGGGTCAACCTCAATCAGGCGGATCCGCAGCTCCTGGCGGCCCTGATGCAGGCCGTCGGTGTTGCCGATGAGGATGCGGCGCGGTTGGCGGACGCCATCGCCGACTGGCGTGACGAGGACGATCTCAGGCTCCTCAACGGGGCCGAAGACCGGGAATACGAGGACGCCGGCCGGTCCCTGGGGGCGAAGGACGCGCCCTTCGCAACGGTGGAGGACCTCCAGCAGGTCCTGGGGATGGAGCCCATCCTGTACCAGCGCCTTGCGCCGGAGCTCACGGTCGATGCGGAAGGCGGGTCGCCGGCTACGCAGTTCGCCTCGCCCACCGTGCTCGCTGCCCTGGAGGGCATCCCCTTGGAGGAGGCGCAGCTGCGGGTCGAGGAGCGGGACAGCCCCCTGTTCGAGGGCGCGCAGGGCCCGTCCGCGATCGATCGGGGGGGGCCCATGTACCGGATCCAGGTGAGGGAGTTGGGCGGCGGCCGTGGTGGGCGCAGCATGGAGGCCCTGGTGGAGCTGCTTTCCGGTCAAGACCCCCCGTACCTGGTGCGGTGGCGCCGATACGGCCGAGTCATTGCGCCCTCGTTCTCAGATACGGATCAGGAATCGGTTGAAGATCGTCGGTAACTGGCGTCAAGGGTCAAGGGAGACTTAAACTTCGGACGCCTCTTGGGACCAGGTGGACACGGCGCCCGCGCCACCCAGAAGACTGTGGGGCGCGGGCGCCTCGCGCCTTTCCCTCACCCCGGCCCGATTCCAGGGGGAACGAGGAGCAACACACTTGGCGCGACTTTCACGATAGCCTTTGCCCACGCGCAAATGACCATTAGCCTGCGCTCGCAACCCCAACCACGCCATGGCGCTGATCGATAGCTTCGACCTCGGCCGTGTCGGCTGGGGCCCCGCCACGGAATCCATCGCGGCCTTGCCCCGGCGGTTCCTGGAGCGCTTCCACGTCTGCCTGCCTCGGGTGGCCCGGGATTGGCTGGCGCGTCGCGATCGGCGTCTCATCGTGGTCCCGGGGCTGGCGAGTGCCCGCCTGTTGTTGGCATCCGGACTGACCCCGGGGGCGTCAGGAGAGGATATCGGCACCCTGGATTTGGCGGGCCTCGACCCGCTCCCGCCGACGGTCGCCGGGCGGGGCAAGGCGCTGCCCCACCGAACCGTCTTGCGGCTTCCGGCGGAGGCCGTGCTGACCCGCCGCGCCTCCTTTCCAGCCCAGGTGCGGGAGAAGCTGCCCCAGGTCATCCGCCTCGAGCTTGACCGGCTCTCGCCCTTCTCCCCCGACCAGGTGGTCTATGATTTCGCGCCGGTGTCGGGGGCGAAGGGGGATGCCCGAATCGGGGTGGATCTCACCCTGTGCCGGCGGGACCGGGTGGCGGAATGGGTCAAGCGGCTGCGAGAGGCAGGCTCGCCCATCGACCAGATCACCTGGGAGGGGGCCTGGCCCAGGGCCAATCTCCTGCCCCCCGAGGAGCGCCCGCGCCGGCGCCAACCCCTGCTGAATGGGGTCCGGCTGTTGCTGGCGCTGATCCTTCTCCTCCTGGTCGCCACCGTGGTAACACCCCTGTGGCAAAAGGCCCGGCTCCTCGAATCCATCGATGCGGAGGTCGCCCGGGCACGCGGTCAGGCCGTTCAGGTGGACGAGGTGCGCAAAGACCTGGAGCAGGCGCGGGAGGGGAGCACCGTCGTGCTGCAGCACAAATGGGAGCAGCCGCGCGTCACCAGCCTGCTGAGGGAGCTAACCGATCGCATCCCCGATGACACCTGGGTCCAGAGCCTGGAGTATCAGAATCGGGAGGTCCAGGTGCGCGGCGAGTCCGGTCAGGCAACCGCCTTGATCGGACTCTTGGAGGAGGCCCCTGGGATTGAGGGGGTCTCCTTCCGCTCGCCGGTGACCCAGGTGGCCCGAACGGGAAAGGAGCGTTTCAACCTGGCCTTCACCTTCAAGCCCGGTGCCCCTCCGTGATCCAAGCTACCGCACCAAGGCCCTTCTGCGTCGTCGGCTGGTTGCTGCTGATCCTGGTACCGAGTCTCGTGATCGCCGCCGTCGCCGTACCCGTCCTGGTGCGCCTGGAGCGGCTGGACACGGCCATCGAAGAGCGCCGGGGCCAGCTCTTCAACTATCGGCGGGTGATCGCGACCCTCCCCGACCTCCGGGCGGAGCTCGAGCAGGTCAAGACCAATGAGGACTTCAAGGCCTTCTACTTCGATGCCCCAACCCCCGCCCTGGCGGGCGCGGAGCTCCAGCGCAAGGTTCAGGACATCGTGACCGCCGCCGCCGGGCGCCTCATCAGCACCCAGTTGCTCCCGGAGGAGAAGGAGCAACACCCCCCGCGGGTGCGTATTCGCACCCAGATCCAGGGCTCCACCGACACCCTGATGGACATCCTCTACGAGATCGAGAAGGCACGGCCCTTTCTATTCGTAGACCAGGTGTCGGTCCGATCCTCGGCGCGCGCCGAGCTGCCCCAGCGGGTCGGCCGGGCACGAACGGTTCGTGCAGGCGTCGACCCCGGGGGCGAGCTCACCGTGCGGCTCGATATCTTTGGGTTCGCCCTCGGGGAAGGGCGGTGATCAGGCTGACCCTGGCCCTGACCGCCATGCTGCTGGCCGGTGTGCTGGTCTACCAGTGGAGTGGCTGGCCACCGCCGCCCTCCTCCGAAGGGGTCAACGCGGGCATGGGTCCCGATGGCGGCAACGGTCTGGACGCGACCGAGGACCTTTTGGCACGGCTGACGCCTCCCGAAGACCGGGAGGCCTATGCCAGCGTGACCGAGCGTCCGCTGTTCCGCCCGCAGCGCAAGCCCGCGGAGGCGGAGCCTGAGGCACCGGAGCCGGCCCCGGAGACCCAGCCGGCGGTGGATCTGGCGGGGCTCGACCTGAGCGCGGTCGTCATCACCCCGGCCGTCGTGTCGGCCTGGGTCAGGGACAACAAGGGCCAGGAGCTCAAGCGCGTCCGGCTCGGCGATGAGCTCGAGGGCTGGGCGGTGAAGGACATCCTGAGCGACCGCCTCGTCCTGGAACGACAGGGGGAGCGCAATGAGCTAGTATTGCGCGACTTTACGCAGACTCCCCCGCCCATCGCGCCGCCACCAAGAGCCCGACCGACCCCCGCGGCCCAGCGCATGCCCCAGAGGCCGATCCAGAGGCCGACCCAAACGCCCCCGCAGCGACCGATGACTAATCGACCTCCAGGCCGAGGCCCGGAGGTCGCCTCCCCAGAACCGGCCGAACCGACACCCAATGGACCCAATCCCTGATTCTTCTGGACCGGCAACCCGACCACGCCCTGGCCCTTACCGATGGCTCGCCGTCCTATGCGCCGCGGCCCTGGCCCTGGGACTCATGGCCTGCGAGCGCAGCTATTGGGACCCCACCGTCAAGATCGACAGCAACCGGGGTCATCTGGTGGATCCCGACCGCGTCGCCGAACGGGAGAGGGCGCGCACCCAGGGCATCCGCGGCCCCGAAAGTATCGCCCTCGGAGACGACTCGGTGCCGAAGGCGGTCGACTCGGTGCAGCGGGGCACCGGAACCTTCGTGCGGCGGGTAACCGGGCCCTCGGTGGACGTCAGCCCCGGCGATGTGACGCTCAACTTTGACGGCACCGACATCCGTGAGGTGGTCAAGGTCATCCTGGGTGATCTGCTGCAGGTGAACTACGTGCTGCACCCGGCGGTCCAGGGCGTCGCGTCCCTGGAGACCGGAAGACCCCTGCGCCGGGAGCACCTGGTCCCGACGCTCGAGACCCTGTTGCGGATGAACAACGCGGCCCTCGTCTACAAAGGGGGCACCTACGAGGTGGTACCGATTGCCAACGCCGTGCAGGGCAATCTGGTACCCCAACTGGGAGAGTCCAACCGTGCCCTTCCCGAGGGCTACAGCGTCCAGGTGATCCCCCTGCAATTCATCGGCGCCGAGGAGATGAACAACATCCTCCAGCCCCTGGCGCCGGAGGGCAGCATCATCCGGGTCGATACCCTGCGTAACCTGATCCTGGTCGCCGGCACCGGCCCCGAGATGTCGAACCTGATGGACACCATCCGGGTGTTCGACGTGGACTGGATGAAGGGTCTCTCGGTCGGGTTCTTTACCCTCGAGTATGCCAAGGCCAACGAGGTGGCGATCCAACTCGAGGGGCTCCTTGCGGACGATTCGGGAAATCCGCTCAAGGGCCTGTTCCGGTTCATCCCGGTGGAGAGCGCCAACAGCCTAATGGTGGTCTCGCCCCAGGAGAGCTACCTGCAGCAGGCGCGCAACTGGATCGAGCGACTGGATATCGCGGAGGCATCCGGCAGTGCCGCGGAGCGGCTCTACGTCTACCGGGTCAAGAACGGGGACGCGGAGAATCTCGCCGACGTGCTGTCGCAGCTCTTCGGCGGAGAGGCGCGGGGGCGACAAGGCTCCGTTGGCGGGGTCGCGCCGGGTCTCGGCTCCTCGAGTATCGGATCCTCGCGCTTTGGCCGCTCGGGTTTCGGCAGCTCGGGCTTTGGAGGCTCAGACCTCGGTCTGAGGTCGGTCAACGCCATCAACGCCTTGGGCGACGAGGGTGGCGAAACCACTGGAACTGGAGTCGGCGGAGGGACCCAGGGCGGCAGCTCCCTGCGCCGCGGCGGCACCGGCGGAGGCATTGGCGGCGGCAGCCTCTCCCAGCGGGGTGGAGGCGCGGCACGTACCATCGCCATGTCCTCGGAGGTCAGCATTGTCGCCGACGCGGTCAACAATTCCCTCTTGGTGCGCGCCAGTCCCAAGGATTACAAGAAGATCCTGGATGCCCTGAAGCAGCTCGACATCGCCCCCCTCCAGGTCCTGGTGGAGGCGACGATCGTCGAGATCGTCCTGACCGGAAATCTTAAGTACGGTGTCCAATGGAACCTCTTCGCCCTGGATAACGACGATTACAAGAGCGACGTGAGCCTCGCGAACGCCCTTCCCATCTCCAAGACCTTCCCGGGCTTCAACTGGGCGATCAGCGCGTCCCCCGATCGGGTCAGGGCCGTGCTGAGCGCCCTGGCCGGGGAAAACCTGGTGAACGTACTCTCCTCCCCCTCGGTAATGGTCCTGGACAACCAAACGGCCCAGATCCAGGTGGGGCAGCAGATCCCGATCGCGACCACCCAACAGCAAAGCACCGTGACCGCGGACGCGAACATCATCAATCAGGTCTCGTACAAGGACACCGGTGTCATGCTGTCGGTGAAACCCCGGGTCACGCCCGGCGGGATGGTCCAGATGGAGATCGAGCAGGAGGTCAGTACCCCGGGCGCCAGCTCGGATTTAGGTCCGCAGTTCTCGACGCGCAACATCACAAGCACCGTGGCGGTGCGCTCCAACCAGGCCGTCGTCCTCGGGGGACTCATCCAGGACGTGGGTGACTCGGGCAAGCAGGGTGTCCCGGGCCTCTACGATCTGCCCTACCTGGGCGCCCTGTTCGGAGAGCGCACCAAGAGCTCTACCCGAACCGAGTTAGTGGTGGTGCTGACCCCCAAGGTCATGGCCAGCGACCAGGACATCGACTCGGCGTCCAAGGACTTTCAGCGCAGGCTCCGCGGGCTCGAGTTCAGGTAACAAGGGCCCGTTGGTCGCCCCCGCGGGCAGTCTATGAGACGCCCCCTTTACCAGTTTCCAAGGGGCGTTTCGCGCGGCACGGCAATGACCCAGGATGGGTGCCGGGAGCCGCCCCCGTCACACCCGGAGCCTCCATGAACCCTGAAAAGGTCGTCTTCGGCTTCTTCATCGTCCTCGCCCTCACCCTCAACTTCGGGTTCTTCGTGGGTGAGATCGACAACCCGGCCCACCACGACAAGTGGGAGCTGTTCGCCGTGCTCGTGGTCAATCTGATCGCCACGGTGCTCAAGTTCGGCGACCGCTCCCAGATGGGCGCCCTGCTGTTGGCCACCAGCCTGGTGGCCATGCTTCAACTCCTGGCGGCGGCCCTTGTTTGGACGCTCGCCGTGTATGCCACCGATGCCGGCATGACCCCCTCCACCATGGCCGCCGTGGTCTCCCTGGCGGGCGGGGCCATGATCGCCAACGTGGTCTCGGTGATCCTGCTGGTCATCGAGACCTTCATGATTCGCCGCTAGCCGAGGGCGGCCAGGGACGTCCGGGCGGGGTCTTGGACCACATCTTCTTCCTCGTCATGCGGCGGATGCGCACGCCGCTGCTGGCCCTCATCGGCAGCTATGCCCTGGCCATCACCGGCCTGGTCCTGCTGCCCGGCCAGGACGCGGCCGGCAACCGGGCGGCCATGGGTTTCTTCCATGCCTTCTACGTGGTGGCCTACACGGGGACGACGATCGGCTTCGGGGAGCTGCCCCACGCCTTCACCGATGTCCAGCGACTGTGGATGTCCCTGTGCATCTTCCTCACCGTGGGGGTCTGGATCTATGCGGTCGGCACCCTGATCGCGCTGCTCCAGGACAGCGCCTTTCAACGAGCCCTGGCCGAGGGACGCTTTCGCCGCCGGGTCCAGCGCCTGGGGGAACCCTTCTACCTCGTCTGCGGCTATGGCCAGACCGGCGGTGCCCTGGTGCGGGCCCTCACGGACCGCCACCAGCACGCCGTGGTGATCGAATGCGATCCGGAGCGGATCAGCCTTTTGGCGCTGGAGAGCCATCGGGAGTATGTCCCGGCCCTGTGCGGAGATGCCCGCCGGCCAGCCAATCTGGAAGCGGCGGGTCTCAAGCATCCCCTTTGTCAGGGTGTGGTGGCCCTCACGAACGTCAATGAAGCCAACCTCAAGATCGCCATCGTCGCAAAGCTCCTGCACCCCGAAATTCAGGTGGTGTGCCGTGCGGACTCCCATGACGTGGAGGCCAACATGGCCTCCTTCGGCACTGACCACATCTACGACCCCTTCGACACCTTCGCCCTGAACATGGCGATCGCGATCGAGGCCCCCTGTCTCAGCCTGCTCGTGGACTGGCTGGCGGGCCTCAGCGGCGACGCCCTACGGGAGCCCCTCTACCCACCCAACAAGGGGCGCTGGGTGATCTGCGGCTACGGGCGCTTCGGCAAGGCCATGTATCGCCACCTCAAGGAGCAGGGACTGCCGCTGACCGTGATCGAGGCGGAGCCCCACCGGACCGGGATCCCCAAGGAAGGGGTGGTGCAGGGTCGGGGCACCGAGGCGGTCACCCTGGAGGAGGCCGACATCCACAGTGCGGTGGGGTTGGTGGCCGGGACGGACAACGACGCCAACAACCTCTCGATCCTCATGACGGCCCGGGCCCTGAACCCCCAGCTCTTCGTGGTGGCCCGGCAGAACCACATGGACAATCACGAGCTCTTCGAGCGTGCCGGTACCCACGTGGTCATGCACCCATCAACTATCGTCGCCCACCGCATCCGGGTGCGGCTCACCCTGCCTCTGCTGTCGGAGTTCCTCATCTACGCCCGCTACTACGACAACGCTTGGGCTTGCGAGCTGATCAGCCGAATCGCGGCCCTGGCCCAAGAGGCGACGCCCCATGTCTGGCAGATCGAGGTCAACGAGCGGCAGGCCCCGGCCCTCCTGGAGGCCGAGCGCCGGGGCATCCCCCTGACCCTGGCGGCCCTGCTGAGGGACCCGCGGGACCGGGAGAGGACCCTGCCGGTCATTGCGCTGATGATGGAGCACCAGGACGAGCGCCAGGTTCTACCCGAGCCGAGTATGCGGCCGCGCAAGGGGGACCAGGTCCTTTTCTGCGGTCGGGAAGAGGCCCACCACTTCCTCGACCGGACCCTGCAGGATCTCCATGAACTGCATTATGTGGCGACGGGTGAGGATGCCCCCGAGGCCTGGTTCTGGCGCTGGGCGGCACGACTGCGCAAGTCTCGGGCCGCCCGTGGGGATGAGGGCGAGTCGGGATGAGGGCGGGCGGCGCATTTTTCCTTGGCAATCCTTGCCGGATGCCGTATCTACTAACGGACTGGCGACCCTGGCGTCGACCTGGAACCACCCCTGACGACGGGAGTCTCCCCGGCCCTTGACCAGCGAGGATTCCAACATGAACCCGATCATGACCCGACTCGCCCTGGATCATAACCGGCTCGCCCAACTCCTGGATCTGTTCGATCACCTGCTGGACCGTTTCCACGAGGGCGAGGAGCCCGATTACGAGCTGATGTCTGAGATGCTCGGCTACATGGAGGGCTACCAGGACACCATCCATCACCCGACCGAGGACCTCATCTTCCGCCGCGCCCTGGATAAAGGGGTCCAGCGGCGGGACGTCTTCGATGTCCTGCGTCATCAGCACGAGCGCCTGCCCCAGCTTAACAAACGCTTTCGGCAGTCACTCGAGGGCATCGTCCATGAGGCGGTCATGCCCCGGGAGGAGGTCGAGGCCCAGGGCCGGGAGCTGGTCAGCACGCTGCGCGAGCACATGACCCTGGAAGACCGGGAGGCCTTTCCCATCGCCCAGTCGCGGCTCGACGAGGCGGATTGGGAGGCGGTGGAGGCCCTGGCCCCCAGCGCCGATGACCCCCTGTTCGGGGTGCCGGACCCCCAGCGCTTCCGCTCCCTGTTCCAGCGCCTTAGCGCCCAGACCCAGGACTGAAGCGACCCCATGGGTCCGGACCCGGACACCCGCTGTTTCGGTCTGCGCCGGGTCAATCCCTTCCTCGGGGTGGTGGCGGTGGTTAAGACCTCGGCCGCGCGGGCGCTCAGCGTCGATGGTGTCCACTGGCAGATCCAGGTGCTCGCCCGTCCGCCCCGGGGGCTGTGGGCCCGAGGTGGGGATCAGGAAGGGCTGCGCTACTTTCGATTCGGCCTCTGGTCGGAGCCTGGGGGCATGACCCGGGTGCCCCTGAACCCCATCCTGGCCGTGGGCCTGATGCTCGCCGAGTCCGAGCGGCTCATTGCGCAGGTCCAGGCGGCGAAACGGGCGCTGCCCTTTCCGCTGGGACCGGAGCTGGAGCTCTGGCTGCTCGATGGCGAGGGGATTCCATTGGCCCTCTTGGGCACGGCCCTTCCCCAAATGGACTTGGGCGAGGTCCCCGCAGTGGATTGGACGGCGGGCGGACGGGGGGACGAGCGCCCCTTTGTGTCGCCCAGCCTGGCCGCCCAGGGTCTCTCGGAGCGGGATGCGAGCGGGCGCCGTTATCACGCGGAGGCCCTGGAGCGCCTGGTCGCCCAGCGAGCTGGACCGCGTCGTCTGGCCCAGTGGTTTCGCATCGAGGGGGAGGAGGCCCTGGGGCTCGATCATCGCGCCGACCCCTCCCTGCGGGGACGGCGGCTCACCCGCTCGGACCTTCCTCCCCTGACTATCCGCACCCAATGGGAGGAGGAGTCCGCGCGGGGTCTGGTCGACGAGTACCTCGCCTGGCTCGCACCCTACCTGCTCACCCTCCCCGGTCTGCCGGACCCGGTGCGGCGGGACCTGGAGGTCAAGGCGGTGCGTCATGCCCTGCTCGTGGAAAACCTGTGGCGACTCTACCCCCGGGTCTTAGATCCGGAGCTGATGAAGCGGGCGCGGATCGAGGCGCGGCTGCGACGCTCCGCGGCATGACGGACCCCTCCGCGCGCGGTTCCGGGGTCAAGGGCGAAGTGGGTTCGCGTCCCTCAAGCCCCCGCGAATTTTCGTTGCTCGGGTGCCCTTCACTATAGGACCCTATTAGGCCGGAACCGATGGGCCCTGCAAGGCTGGGTACCAGTCGCCAAGAAGGATCAATGTCCTACGTCAACACCCCGAACTTTCGCCACGACGCCCCCGAATCCCTGGGCGTGCTGCTTCTCAACCTGGGTACCCCTGAGGCCCCCACGGTGCCCGCGGTGCGGCGCTATCTGGCCGAGTTTCTCTGGGACCCCCGCGTCGTGGAGATCCCTAGGCCCATCTGGTGGCTGATCCTGCACGGGATCATCCTGCGGGTGCGCCCGGCCCGCTCGGCCCGCGCCTATCAGGGGGTCTGGACCGAGCGCGGCTCCCCCTTGCTGGAGATCTCCCGCCGGCAGGCCGAGGGGCTGCAGGGCGTGCTCAACGCTGTTCTTCCGGGGCCCGTGCGGGTGGTGCTGGGGATGCGTTACGGCAATCCCTCGATCCCCGCCGCCCTCGCCGAGTTGCGGGCCGCCCAAGTCCGTCGCCTCCTGGTGCTGCCCCTCTACCCCCAATACTCCGCCACCACCACCGCCTCGACCTTCGATGCGGTCACCCGGGAGCTGTCGCGTTGGCGCTGGATCCCCGAGCTGCGCTTCGTCAACCAGTATTACGACGATCCCGCCTACATCAGCGCCCTGGTGCAGAGCATCCGCGACCACTGGGCGGTCGAGGGAGAGCCGCGGCGCCTCCTTTTTTCCTTCCACGGGATTCCCAAGGACTACTTCCTCAACGGCGACCCCTACCATTGCCAGTGCCACAAGACGGCGCGTCTGGTCACCGAGTCCCTGGGCCTGGCACCGGAGCGTTGGAGCCTGGCCTTCCAGTCGCGGGTCGGGACCAAGGAGTGGCTGCGGCCCTACACGGATGAAACCCTCAAGTCCTGGGGCGCCGAGGGGGTTGGCCCGGTCCAGGTCATCTCACCCGGGTTCTCGGCGGATTGTCTGGAGACCATCGAGGAGATTGGAGTGGAGAACCGGGACTATTTCCAGACGGCCGGGGGCGGCGACTACGGCTATATTCCCTGCCTCAACGATCGCCCCGACCACCTGGCGATGCTGGCTGGTTTGGTCAGGCGTCATGTCGGGGGCTGGCCCGAGGCCCAGGGTCCAGGCATCGACGCCGCCGCGCTGGCCGCCCGGGCAAAACGGGCCAGGGCCCTGGGGGCCCCAGCCTAGGGGCCTATCAGCCAAGCGCGGCCAGGTAAAGGTTCCAGTCAAAATAGGGCCCCGGGTCGGTTTTACGCCCGGGGGCTATATCGCTGTGGCCCCGGATACGCTCGGGGCCGATGGCCGGGTACTGGGCCATAATGGCCCGAGTGGCCTGGATCAGGGTCCGGTATTGATGGGGCTCGAAGGGGGTGTGATCGTCCCCCTCCAGCTCAATCCCGATGGAAAAGTCGTTGCATCCTTCCCGTCCCTGGAAGCAGGAGCGACCCGCGTGCCAGGCCCTGAGGGTAAAGGGGACATACTGGACCAGGTGTCCGTTGCGGCGGATCAGAAGGTGAGCGGAGACGCGTGCAGCGGCGGCGAGGGCGAAATAGGGGTGGGCCTGGGGGTCGAGGCGCCCGAGGAAGAGGTCGTCGATCCAGGGTCCCCCGAACTCCCCGGGCGGAAGGCTGATGTTGTGGATGACCAGGAGGTCGATCGGGGTCCCCGCGGGCCGCTGGTCCCAATGGGTCGAGGGCCGGCGCTCGGCCTCCGGGATCCAGCCCGGGGCCCCGAGGGACGCATCGGCGCAATCTCCTGGGTTGTAATCGAGGCTCAAGGTCAAGCCACTCAAACAGTCCGCATTGGCTGGTGCAGTGCGGTCAGAGCGATCCCGGTTGGCGTAAGGCGTCTGACTCACCCCCGAACGATAGACCATAATAGGGCAAAGACCGGGTTTCGGGCTGTGCCATTCCTGCTCGGGATCGGCCGCTGGGTCCGGAAGGTCATCCGAGGCAGCGGCCGACGGCTTTCGGTTCTCCCAGTGGGCCCGCTCTGCCAGGCACGCGATCATGCGCCTCGCCGGATGTTTGCCGGCGCGAAAATTGCTCCAACATCCAAGACCTCGCCAGGGACGGTGACAGATTCCGAGCGGCAGTGACCCTTGTTGTCCCAGTCACCGAAGCACCAACGTGACCACCCAGTACGACCAGGCCCAGCCCAGCGCTCGTAGCGATCTCCTTCCCCAGCGGGCCGAGCGTTACCTCGGTGCCTGCGGGCAGCTGCTTGGCTCGATCTTGCCGCCCCTGATGACGACGGTGTTCGATCGCGCCGACGAGGCCCTCTACGACCTCGCCGACAAAGCCACCAACAACCACCTCTACACCTCTTACCTGGATGCCGGGAGGATCCTGCGCCAGCAGCAACAGGACATCCAGCTCAACCTTTTCCGTGTATTGCGCCTGGGTGCGGCGAGCGCCCTGATTCCCCCGCCCGAGAGCAGTCCATTGCCGGGGTCCGAGCCGGACAGCCAGGAGCTATCCCTCCTGCAAGATGCGGAGCTGGAGGAGAGTCTGGCGATCGGTAACCTGACCACCAAGGCCGAGTCCCGGTACCGCCCGGAGCTCCTAGAGATGCGCTTCCATCTCGGCCGCCTGCTGGACCGGGAGCGTCTGCCGGAGCGTTCCAACCCTTACGGCCCCTTCGCAGTCTGCGAGGCATTTCGCCGCGCCCTGATCTTGGCCCATCAGGTGGAGCCGCCCATCCGGCAGGTGGTCTACAAGGTCTTCGATCGTCATGTCATGGACCGCCTGGGGGACTTCTACAAGGGCTGTGTGGCGCTCGCCGTGGCCGATGGCCATGTTCCAGGCAGCGGTTTTGCCCACCTGCTGCGCCGGGGGGGGCAGGCCCCGGTGGCGGCCACCGGGGCGGCTGTCATGTCGTCCGGCGCGGGCTTCCCCCGGACCGTGACCCTACCCTTCGAGGCCCTGCAGGGGTTGCTCGCCCTTCAGAGACCCGCGGATTCGTCCGAGCCGGCAGGCCAGATCAGGGTGCAGACCACCGAGCTGCTGGCCGTCCTGAGCACCCTGGGGGTCCATGCCATGTCGCAGGGGAAGGTGACCGGCGACGCCCTGCGCAGCGGGCTCACCAGCGCCCTCTCGGGACGTGGCGCCGACGCCCCCGCCTTGGCCCGGGAGGACGAGGACACCCTGGACCTGGTGTTCCTATTCTTCGAGCACCTGCTCCAGGGCAACGACCTGCCGGACCCCATTAAATCCCTGATCGGGCGCCTCCAGATCCCGGTAGCGAAGCTCGCGCTTCTCGACAAGACCTTCTTTTCCGACCAGGGGCATCCAGCTCGCCGACTCCTCAACCATATGGGGCAGGCCGCGGTCGGCTGGAGCGAGGACGACGACCGCGGTTCCGACAGCCTCTACGGCATGATCGAACGGGTGGTGGAGCGTCTGATCCTGGACTTCGATGGGGAGCCCGCGCTGTTCGCCCAAATGGACCGCTACTTTGTCGCCTTCATCGCCCGGGAGGAGTCCCACTCCCGGTCACTCGAGGCGCGCGCCGTCGCTCAGCTCGGGACACCGCCGCCCGAGTCCGGGCAACGGAGCGTCGGCAACCTGGTGGAGGAGTATTTGGCCCGCTATCCCCTGGTCCCCCCCGTGGTCGAGTCCATCCTGCGGGAGGGTTGGGAGCCTGCCATGCTCGCCACCTATCACACCTCGGGGACCGACAGCTCCGCCTGGCGCCGGGGCCTGGAGCTGGCGGAGCGACTCCTGTGGAGCGTCCAGCCCAAGCTGGACGCGGAGGAGCGCCGCCAACTGCTGCGCCGCATCCCCGAGATCCTGCGGGGCCTGCGCTCCCAGCTCGCCGGGGGTGGGAGCGACCAGCGCCAGCTCGCCCGCTGGTTCAGGGACCTCCAGACCCTCCACCTGGGGGTCCTGCAGGGAGATGTCGCCCCGACCTCACCCGCGAGTCCTGGCCTCTCCGGGCGCGTTTCCGCAGGCGCCCTCGCCGTCGGAAGCTGGGTGGAGCTGCAGCGCGACGATGGCGGGAGGGCGCGGCTGAAGGTCGCCTGGGTGAGTCCGGAGGGCGGACGCTATGTCTTTGTCGATCGCCGGGGTCGGCGTGGTCCGGAGCTCGGTCGCGGAGAGCTCAGGGCCCTCCTCGAGCAGGGACTGGCAAGGGTGTTGGGTGACGGGCAGGAGCCCATCGCCGATCGCGCCCTGCGCTCGGTCCTCGCACAATTGGCGGGCTAGACCCCGGGTCTGCCAGGTCGGCCCAGTCCCTTGCTCCGGTCCCCAAGACGTCCCCGTCGGCCTGCATCGAAGGAGCCCCTCATGGAGACCCCTAAGCCAGATCCAGACGCGAACCAGGGCCCGCTTGCCGCGCTGGTCCCCGATATGGCCCTCGTCAAGACCCAGGTCCGCGCCGCCCTGGCCGAGGACTTGGGCAGGGGCGACCTGACGGCATCACTCCTTCCCGCGGAGCAGGTCTCGCGGGTGGAGCTGATCACCCGGGAGGCCGCGGTGGCCTGCGGCCGACCCTGGTTCGACGCCGTCTTTCGGCTGTTGGACCCCGAGGTGGAGATTGCCTGGAAGGTGGCGGAGGGGGAGCGCATCAATGCCGGTCAGCACCTATGCCTGCTCCGAGGCCGCACCCGCGCCTTGCTGAGCGGAGAGCGGACCGCCATGAACTACCTCCAGACCCTCTCGGGCACCGCCACCCGGGCGCGCCGCTATGCGGACGCGGTGGCGGGACTCCCCGTGCGGATTCTCGATACCCGCAAGACCCTCCCCGGGCTGCGCATCCAGCAGAAGTACGCAGTGCGCTACGGGGGTTGCCACAACCACCGCATGGGTCTCTACGACGCCATCCTCATCAAGGAGAACCACATCCTCGCCGCCGGCTCCATCCGCGCCGCCCTGGAAGCGGCACGGGCCCTGCACCCGGGGGTGGAGACCCAGATCGAGGTGGAGGATCTTGGGCAGCTGCGGGAGGCCCTGGAGGCGGGCGCCCTGTTGGTGCTGCTTGACAACTTCGGCCTGGCGGACCTGCGGCGGGCGGTGGAGCTCAACGGGGGGCGGGCCAGCCTGGAGGCCTCGGGGGGCATCAGCCTCAAGACCATTCGCGCGGTGGCTGAGACCGGGGTCGATCGCATCTCCGTCGGTGATCTCACCAAGGACGTCACCGCCGTGGACCTCTCCATGCGTTTCCTCGCCGACTAGGCCTTGGCGGGGGGATAGACCAGCCGCAGGCCGGCGAAGCCCGCGCGATCCTCGGAGCGGCGATGGTGCCGGAAGCTGGCCCGGCGCAGGCACCGCTGGGTGTGCAGGCAGGCCCCCCGCAGGACGCCCCCGTCGATGTCGAAGGCGGTGGCGGAGGTCTCCGGGTCCGGGAAGGGCGTGAAATCGGGATAGGGGTGGAAGGGGTTGGCGCACCACTCCCAGGCGCGCCCGGTGCCCGCGATCAGCCCGGAACGGGCGGCCAGCTCCCATTGGTACTCGTGCTGGACCACGGCCCCTGCGTATTCACCCCCGAGACTCACCACCCAGGCCGCGAAGGCCCTGGCCTCATGACGATTGAGGCCGCTCGCCGGCTGATCCGGCGGCAGGTCGGCCGGCCCATTGAGATTGACCTCGTACCAGTGGCCCAGGCCATCTTGGCGCCAGCCAAGGGGGGCCTCAGGACGCGTAGCATCCCCTGGACGCCGCTCAGGGCGCCGAGGATCTCGGGGTTGGTCGTGGGCTCAAGACTCGGAAAGGATTCGTTGGTGCCGCTGGGGCCAGGAGCCCTAGCCCGGCTCCCGCTCGCGACGCAGGCCGACCTGGTGCTCCAGCACCCGGATGCGCTCGCGCAGGGTCTCGACCTCGTCCAGCAGGTCCAGGGCCAGGGCCGTGCCCGCCAGGTTGAG
>JBGSUY010000138.1:0-4614 GCA_041753195.1 Chromatiaceae bacterium | reverse complement strand
TTGCGCGCCGTCAGCCGCGTGAGCTCCTCCTCCTGGGCGGCAATCTCCTGCTTGAGGCCATGGACCTCCGCCAGGCTGCCCTCGCCGACCCACAGCCGGTACTGCAGAAACCCCACCAGGGCCAGGAGCAGGACGATCAGGAGCCGCACGGCCGGGCCTCGAGCATTCGGATCAGGACAACCACCGGAAGGCGGAGCGGCCGGCGTACACCGCCTCGTCCCCCAGTTGGTCCTCAATCCGCATCAGCTGGTTGTACTTGGCGACCCGGTCCGAGCGTGAGAGGGAGCCGGTCTTAATCTGACCGGTGGCGGCGGCCACCACCAGGTCCGCGATGGTGGTGTCCTCGGTCTCGCCCGAACGGTGGGAGACCACCGCCGTATAACCGGCCCCATGGGCCATGGCGATGGCCTCCAGGGTCTCGGTCAGGGTGCCGATCTGGTTGACCTTGATTAGGATGGAGTTGGCGATCCCCTTTTCGATGGCCTGCTTGAAGATCCGGGTATTGGTCACGAAGATGTCGTCGCCCACGATCTGCACCTTATCCCCCAGGCGCTGGGTGTGGCGCATCCAGCCGTCCCAGTCCCCCTCCGCCAGGCCGTCCTCGATGGTGAGGATGGGGTACTTGTTCACCCAGTCCAGGAGCAGCTCCGTCAGCCCGTCCGAATCCAGCTTGCGGCCCTCGCCGGCCAGGTTATAGATCCCGTCCTCGTAGAACTCCGAGGCGGCCACGTCCATCCCCAGATAGACGTCGGAGCCGGCCTTGAACCCGGCCTTGTGGATGGCCTCGAGGATCGCCTCGATGGCCGCCTCGTTGGAGGGCAGATCGGGCGCGAATCCGCCCTCGTCACCCACCCCGGTGGCAAGCCCCCGGCTCTTGAGGACCGACTTCAACGCATGGAAGACCTCGGCCCCGAAGCGCACCGCCTCGCGCAGGCTGGGGGCCCCCACGGGCAAGATCATGAACTCCTGGAAGTCCACGCTGTTGTCCGCGTGCTGCCCGCCGTTGATGATGTTCATCATGGGCACCGGCAGTCGATAGGGGCCGCCCGCCAGGGAGCGATAGAGTGGCAGGGCCTTCTCCTGGGCGGCGGCGTGGGCGGTCGCGAGCGAGACGCCGAGGAGCGCGTTGGCCCCGAGCCGGGATTTGTTCTCGGTGCCGTCGAGCTCGATCATGCGCCGATCCAGGGCCGCCTGATCCTGGCAATCCATGCCGGTCACGGCCGTCTTGAGCTCGCCACAGATGTGGCTGACGGCCTTCAGCACCCCTTTGCCGCCGTAGCGGGACTTGTCCCCGTCCCGCAGCTCCAGGGCCTCCCGGGAGCCGGTGGATGCGCCGGAGGGGACTATGGCGCGTCCGATGGCCCCATCGGCGGTGATCACATCGGCCTCGACGGTGGGATTCCCACGGGAATCCAGGACCTCACGGGCACGAACGTCGACGATCTCGGACATAGCGCTTGACTCCGCTGTAGCAAGAAAATTAAGGAAGCGCCGACTTCTTGCGCTTACCGGGCGGGCCAAGGATGGCCCACGAGCCCCTCAGGTGCCAGGATGGCATTCGCTCAGCATCCCCCTACGAGGGAATCCTCGGCGAAGCCGGCGGACTTTATCAGCCGGTCGATCTCCACCAGGGTCGCGAGTAGGTCCCGCATGCGCCCCAGGGGCCAGGCATTGGGTCCGTCACTCAGGGCTTCTTCCGGTCGGGGGTGGGTCTCCATGAAGATCCCCGCCACCCCGGCGGCCACGGCGGCCCGGGCCAGCACCGGCACGAACTCCCGCTGGCCGCCGGATCGATCACCCTGCCCCCCCGGCAGCTGGACCGAATGGGTCGCATCGAAGACTACCGGGCAGTCAGTCTCGCGCATCACGGCCAGCGCGCGCATGTCCGAGACCAAATTGTTGTAGCCGAAGGATACGCCGCGCTCGCAAACCATGATCTGCTGGTTGCCGGTGGAGCGCGCCTTTTCGACCACGTTGCGCATGTCCCAGGGGGCGAGAAACTGCCCCTTTTTGATGTTGACCGGCTTGCCCTGCCCGGCCACCGCGCGAATGAAGTTGGTCTGACGGCATAGAAAGGCCGGGGTCTGCAGCACGTCGACCACCGCGGCGACCTCCTCCAGCGGCGTGTCTTCGTGGACGTCGGTGAGCACGGGAACCCCGATGCGGCTTCGAATCGCCTCGAGGATCTTGAGCCCCTGCTCGATGCCCGGCCCCCGGAATCCCCGAATCGAGGAACGATTGGCCTTGTCGAACGAGGACTTGAAGATAAACCCCATGCCCAGCGCCGCCGTCAGCTCCTTCAGGGTCCCGGCGGTATCCTCGGCAAGCCCCTCGCTTTCGATCACGCAGGGACCGGCGATCAGGAACAGCGGTCGATCGAGTCCCACCTCCAAGTCGCCGAGCCGCATCATGCCGCCTTTCCTCCGACCAGTGCGCGTCGCGCGAGCGCCGCACGGATGAAGCCGCAGAACAGCGGATGGCCGTCGCGCGGCGTCGAGGTGAACTCCGGGTGAAATTGGCAGGCGATAAACCAGGGATGATCCGGCATCTCGATAATTTCAACCAACTGATTGTCCAGTGACCAGCCCGAAAAACGCATACCGGCGTCCTTCATCGGGTTCAGGTAGCGGTTGTTGAACTCGTAGCGATGGCGATGACGCTCGCGAATCTGCGCCTTTCCGTACACCGCCCGGGCGAGACTACCCGGCTCGAGACGGCAATTCTGCCCGCCAAGGCGCATGCTGCCGCCCAGGTCGGACGCCTCGCTACGGGTCTCCAGCCGACCGCGCTCGTCGCGCCATTCGGTGATCAGGGCGATCACCGGATGCGGGGTTTGGCGGTCGAACTCCGAGCTGTGCGCCCCCTCCAGGCCGGCGACATTGCGCGCGAACTCGATCACCGCGACCTGCATACCGAGACAGATCCCCAGGTAAGGCACCTGATTCTTGCGTGCGTAGCCGGCGGCCAGGATCTTGCCCTCGATACCGCGCTCGCCGAAGCCGCCCGGAACCAGCACCGCATCCATTTGATCGAGGCAATCCGTGCCGCCTTGCTCGATCTGCTCGGAATCGACATAGACGATCTCGACCTTGGTCCCGGTGTGAACCCCGGCGTGGGCCAGCGCCTCGGAGAGCGATTTATAGGCCTCGGTCAGATGCATGTACTTGCCGACCATCCCGACACGCACCGACTGCTTGGGATGATCGAAACCATCCAGCACCCGGTCCCACTCGGTAAGGTCGGCCTTCGGCACCTCGAGCCGGAATTGTCGCACCACCAAGTCGTCGAGCCGCTGGGCGTGGAGTAGGCGCGGGATGCGGTAGATGTTGTCGGCGTCGGTGGCGGAGATCACCGCGTCCTCCGGGACGTTGGTGAACAGGGCGATCTTCCCTCGCTCCTCCTCCGGGAGGTTCTGCTCGGATCGGCACAGCAGAATGTCGGGCTGGATACCGATCGAGCGCAGCTCCTTGACCGAGTGCTGGGTCGGCTTGGTCTTGATCTCCCCCGCGGTGCGGATATAGGGCACCAGCGTGAGGTGCATGAAGAGCACGTTCTCGCGGCCCTCCTCCACCCGCATCTGCCGGATCGCCTCGAGGAACGGCAGCGACTCGATGTCGCCGACCGTGCCGCCGATCTCGACCATCGCGATGTCCGCACCCTCGGCCCCGAGACGAATGCTCGCCTTGATCTCGTCGGTGATGTGGGGGATGACCTGAACGGTGCGGCCGAGATACTCGCCGCGTCGCTCCTTGCGAATCACGCTGTCGTAAATCTGACCGGTCGTGAAATTGTTGTTTCGACCCATGCGGGTGCGCAGGAAGCGCTCGTAGTGCCCGAGATCGAGATCGGTCTCCGCACCGTCGTCGGTGACGTAGACCTCCCCGTGCTGGAACGGACTCATGGTCCCCGGATCCACGTTGATGTATGGATCGAGCTTGATCATGGTCACTTTCAGGCCGCGAGCCTCGAGCAGCGCGCCCAACGACGCCGACGCGATACCTTTGCCGAGCGAGGAAACCACTCCGCCAGTAATGAATATGTACTTGGTCATAAGGGAAACGAGCACGTTCGAGGGCGGGGACCGACTGCCGCGACAAGCTACCAAAATCGCCGCGGACCCTCAATTCATACGGAACTGATTCACACCAATTCAAATGCCCGAAATCTTTTGGTAGGGCTCCCGCGGACCTCGGTTTCCAAAGCACAAGCGTTGGGGGTATAGTCCGACGGCGTTTTGCTTCAATGCGAACGCGGCCGAGCCCAAGCCAGTACCTACCGGCTGCGGTCACCCACCTCGAAAACACGTCTTCAGATTTCAGGAGCCTCAACACGATGAAACAGCTTGTCAAAGCAATCGGTATCGCCGCTATCGCCGGCGCCACCGCCTTCTCCATGTCGTCCGCCCAGGCTTGGGGCGGGCCGTGGGGCGGTGGCGGACCGGGATACGGCTCCGGCTCCGGCTGGGGCGATGGCCTGTCCGACATGTTCGGCGACGGATTCGGTGACGGATCCGGCGACTTCAACATGAGCATGGGCGGTGGCGGCAGCGGACGCGGCTACGGTCGCGGGCGCGGCTACGGCCGTGGTTACGGGCGCGGCTACGGCTACGGCTAT
>JBGSUY010000137.1:0-5364 GCA_041753195.1 Chromatiaceae bacterium | reverse complement strand
ACCACACCGCCGCTGCCCGGACCCTCGGCGCCGGCGGTGGCCTCGGCGGCCTCCTGGTCCGGATGGACAGGAAAAAGGCCCAGGTCATGCGAGTCACGCAGATCGGGCGACGCGAGGGCGATGTGCACGTGGCGCTCCCCGGGCACGGCGGGCGTCACCTTGACCCGGTACAACCCGGGGCGCGCCGGGGCTGGGCTTGCGAAGGACTCGTCGGGGGCGCCGCCACCCGAGAGGGTGACCCTGACCTCGCCCTCGGTGACGGGTTTGAAGTCCGTGAGGCGTGTCAGGTGCACCAGGAGCTCGGAGGCTTCCCCCAGGACCAAGGGCGGCAGCTCGGCGAAGAGTTCCGTCCGGTCGCTGAACAGGGTCACCGCAAAGGGCTCCAGGTGCTCCTCGAGGCCGTGCCCGTCCGCATGGGGGTGCACGCCACCCAGGAGGGCGATGGTCCAGTCTTGCAGGCGGTGCCACCAATCCGCGTGGCCCTCGTCCTCGTGCGCTGGGTGCCCCAGATCGACCTGCGGTCCTTGCCCCTCAGTTTCCTGAGGCGATGTCGGGCTCGTTTCGCCCCGCAAGGGGGAATGGCTCAGGGCCAGCAGGACCCCGGCGACGATCAGCGACCCATGGGTCGCGGGAGAATTTGGATGCATGCCCTATGGCCCCTGTTTCAAGCTGACTCGCGCACCCCCGGATTACCGAGGATGCCTTGGCTACGCGTCACAGGGAGGGTCTGGGCGGTTTGGTCGGAGGCGAGGCGAAGTAGGAGTACCAGGCCCGTCTGTAGCCGATACGGGGCACGCTCGGGCGGTTCAGTGGCGGTTCTGACTGTTGGGAAAAGACCCCGATTAGATGCGCCGGGGCATGACAGCAATGATCACAGTTGGTGCCGCCCGGGGCGTCGCGATCGCCGCCCTCGGAGGCGAGCAAGGCATGATCGTGGGGCTCGACGTCAAACCCTTGAGGGGCGGCGAGTGCGTTGAACGCGAGGCCCAGGTGGCCGATCAGGACGAGCACTATGACGAGGGTCCCCAAGGGCCCCCGTCGGTGCGCGCCGACAGATCCCCCGCCGTTGCCGGGTCGATTCCAACGGGTCTTGCGGCTGTCCACGGCCGGACCATATCAAAGTCGAGGCTACACCGCGAGCCTTCGCCCGCTCGGGCCTCGCAGGGATCGACCAGAGCGGGCGATAGCCGCGCAGCGACCTTCTCTAGCGCCAAGACTCGGGATAACGGCGGGTCGAGGGGATGTTGTTGACCACCAAGCCGACGAGGAGCAGGAGCAGGGCCCCGAGACCCACGGGTGCCAGGACATAGAGGGGGCCCAGGCGGTGGATCTGCTCGCCGCCGACGACCGCGATCAGGGCGGTGGCACCACCCGGCGGGTGGAGGGTCTTTGTGATCTGCATGAGCGCGATGGCGGTGGCGACGGCCAGGGGTGCGGCCAGCTCGGGAATCGGACCCAGGAGTTGCTGACAGGTCACCCCGACGAGGGCCGAGATGACATGCCCGCCGACCAGGTTGCGTGGCTGGGCCAGGGGGCTGCGGGGTGCGCCGTAGACCAGAACGGCGGAGGCCCCCATGGAGCCGATCAGGGGCAGGTGATCTCCCACCTCCGTCAATATGAGCAGGTCAGTCCAGGCCACCGCCGAGATTCCCAGGAAGGCGCCGATCCAGGACCAGAAGATTTCCGACTCCATGACCCGCGGGGGACTGGAGCTCGTAGTACCTCCCATCTTCCGCAGGTAGGGTATCAGTAACGCCGTCCACCAGGTCCGCCGCCTGCTGCCGGCGCCGACGCCAGCGGCTTCTTGGGCCCTTGGAGGCTTCGAGGGTGTGGTTGGGGGCTCCGGCATGAACAGCTCCGGCAGTGGCTGCAGGTCGACGGCGTCGCGGGGGGACCTTAATTCGCGACAGGTCTCCGGCCTTTGATGCGTATCAAGGATGCTGTGCAGCCGCCCTTGAGCTGCAAGGCGCCTGACTTTCGTGGCGATGCGCGTATCCGCCGGGTTGGCATTCCATCGCTCCTCGTCACAACTAGGAGGAGCCCATGAGCGAAGAGATCTACGAAGACCGTCGGCCCACGGAACGCGCCATCGAGGCGTTCACTAGCGGCCCTGGCCCAATTCAGGCCTCAGCTCCAGCCAGCCCTGGGTTGGCTCGCCGGGGCGGCGGCGGGGGCGGAATTCCGCATCCCGCAATTTCTGTTCGCACTCGGCATGGCGGGCGTACTCCTTGCCCACTTGGATGAGGCCAAGCGGGCGGCCGTCATGGTGTTCCGCCGCTGCCGTGGGGCAAGGCGCCTCTCTTCAGGTCCAGCGTGAGTCTGCGACGCTATCGTGCGGGGCCCTGCGGCGTCGGGGAAGGCCAAGTTGAACGGAAACGGGTGGACAGCCCTCCCGATGGTCGGGCCGCCCACCCTTTGGGGGGCAGGGTTGGTCGATGCGCTAGATGTTCGGGGTGTTGACCGGGCCAAGCACATCATCCGGAAGGTCATCCGGGATGCTGACACCATTGGGCTGTGGATCGATGTCGTCCGGCATATTGCTGTCCGCGGGGTCCATATCCGAAACTCTGTTTGTCGGCAGATCTAAATTCTCGATCGCCGCCTCATGGTTCCCCTGCATGTCACCGATATCGAGCTCCGTACCCCAAGGGGAATTGTGATGGGCGCTTACGGGTGCCGCCAAGGCCATGCCCATCGCCGTGATCGCAATCAGATAAGTCGTCTTCATGATGTACCTCTGCTTTTGCTAGGTCGGACGCCGCGCCCGCGGCGTCCTTCTGCAAATCGCTGACTCAAACTCAGGGTTATGCCCCGTTCTCACCCCGACTACTCGCCTTTCGGGCGAGGGTGGGGGGCACCAGAACGGCGACGGCCACCCCGCCCACCATTGATAGTCGTGGAATTTCAGCCATGTTCGTTAGCGCCCCCGGCCTCCGCCGCCCGGGCCGTGGACATAGCGCCCCGGTGCGATCGATTGGGCCTTGCCGAATCCGCTGACGCGGTGTTGCCCCGGGCCATAGAAGCGGGACTGGCGCTCCATTCTCGGGGTCCCGAGCTCGCCATACCGGTTAGAGATGGATCCAAGTCCAGTCCCTTCACCGGGACCGTAGGCCCATTCCCTCCCGACTTCATCGAACGTACTGCCCCGGCGTTGGCCGAATTCGTCCGCTGCGACGGCCATGGAGCCGATGGCCAGGAATGCCGCTGCGCCTAGGGAAAGGGCACGCCCGGTCATGTGGACCGGAATGCCGCCCGTGCTTTTTGCCTTCATGAAGCTGATCTCCTCACGTCGGGGCTAGCCCCGGAAGATGTGGGAATAGTTCCCACATGCTGCTACAGTTTATGCGGGAATTTCGCCCCGGTCAAGTTGTGGGAATCTTTCCCACTAGAGGCTAAGCTATTCGACAGTCGAGATTGTGTGTTTGGTTGTAGGGGTCCGATGGATTCGAATCACGTCCAGGGGGCGTTGCATCCGGCGCTGATCCGCGCGGTCAGACGCTTGCTGCGGCCCTTGGTGCGCCTGCTGATTCGGGAGGGGTTGACCTTTCCGGCCCTGTCCACGCTACTCAAGGAGTTGTATGTGTCGGTGGGGGAGGCGGACTACGCCTCGGCGGATGGCCGGCAGACCGACAGCCGAATCAGCCTACTTACGGGGGTCCACCGCAAGGATGTCAAACGGCTGCGCGTCTTGGGAAAGGACGAGGCCGCGGGGCCACCGACGGCCCTGTCCCTGAGCGCTCAGATCATCGCCCTGTGGGCGGGGAGCCCAGACTTTGCTGAAGCCTCCGGGCAACTGCGCCCCCTGGCGAGGTTTGCCGAGGAGGGTCCTTCGTTCGAGTCCCTGGTCACAAGGGTGAGCAAGGACATCAGACCCCGCGCCGTGCTGGATGATTGGCTGGAGCGCGGCCTGGCGTACTTCGATGCCGAGGGCCGTGTGGTGCTCGGCGAGGCGGCATTGGTCCCGCGCAAGGATTTTGGGGAGCTTGCCTTCTTCCTTGGACGGAATCTCCACGACCACATCGCCGCCTGTGTTCACAATCTGTCCGGCGGGGCGGTGCCCTTCATCGAGCGCGCCGTTTACTACGACCAGTTGACGCCCGAGGCGGTGTCACGCCTGCGGTCCTTGGCCCACGATCTGGGCATGACGGCGCTCTTGGCCCTTAACCGGGAGGCCAATGCCTTGGCGGAGCGCGAGGCGGGTTCCCCCGACGCCAGCCACCGCATAAGCTTCGGGGTCTATTACTATGCGGCCTCAGACCCGGACCCGCCATCCGAGGGATGCTGAGCCATGATCCACCTGATGCACCGTTTCTTCATCGGACTTCTTTGCGCCCTCTTGGTCTCTCTGGGCGCGATGGGCGAGCCCGGCCGAGGGCTCGGTGGCACGGGCCTCACCCTGGGCGACGGGGGCTCTGGGATCGGTGGGACCGGATACCAGCCGTCGGGAGACGGTCGCGGGATCGGAGGAACCGGGATCGTCGGCACCATCAGGGCCTTCGGAAGCATCTGGGTGAACGGCGTCGAGGTGCATTACTGGGAAGACCAGGCCGTTACGATCTACGACCGCCAAGGCACCCCGAAGGACCTGAGGGTCGGGCAGGTCGTGGCGGTGGAGGCGGAGCCGCAAGCCGGTCGTTTGGTTGCACGCTCGATCGAGGTTCGACATGCGGTGGTGGGCCCCATCGCCTCGATTGACGGCCGCGCGGGAACGATGCAGCTACTCGGTCAGAGGGTGCGGCTGCCCCAAGGCGACCCGCTGAACGGCACCCTGCGCCCGGGAGATTGGGTCTCGGTGTCCGGGTTGCGGGATCCGAAAGGGGTCGTGGTTGCCTCCCTTCTTGATCGCCCGCCGCAGGATCTGGGCGCCTTCGTCCGGGGTGATGTGGAACGGGTGGATTCCAGTGGCGTGGTCATTGGGGGGCGGCGCTACCCGCTGCCCCCGGGTGCGGACCCGTCCGCCATCCACCTGGGCGGGGATCTGATGCTCTACGGGGAACCGGACGGAGACACCTTGAGGGGGACTCGTTTGCGGCAGGGATGGGATCTGCCCTTCGACGGCCGGGTGCGGAACTTCCTGGTGGAGGGTTTCATAAGCACCAACGGGCGCCGTGTCGGCGCCTTGACACTGCCGGATACCGCGTATCGCCCAAAGACCGGCGAGCGGGTCGTCATCCAGGGCCGCTTCGGCGTCGACGGCAAGCTCGAGCCCGACAGCTTGCGTGTTCTCTCGGCGCCGAGCGGGCTGGACCGGCTCAGGCTGCGCCTCGATGACCTCGATCGGGACCGCAGGGCCGGTCGCCCGTCGTCGCGCCAGGGAACCCAGGAGAGGGCAGGCCCTTGGGAGCAACGGCGCTCCAACGCGCC
>JBGSUY010000136.1:0-3274 GCA_041753195.1 Chromatiaceae bacterium | reverse complement strand
GGCGTGCGCGAGCGCATCCTGGCGCAGACCCGCCCGGTGCTCCTGGTGGACCTCGGGCTGCTCGGCCGCTACCGGCTCCAGGGGCTCCTCACCGACCTGCAAAACGCCGCGAGCCGCCCCGGCGGGCTGCCGGGGCTCTGGATGCTGGTCCCCATGGTCATCCCGGGCCCACCGGCCATCGACGGCTTCATCGTGCCCACGGTCACCGCCGCCCAGTGGGCGGTGGTCCCGGAGGCCTGGGCCAGGAACCTGCACCGCACCGGAACCAGTGCCAACAGCCAAGGGGCGGCGGCATGATCGACAGCCGCAAGCTCCTGGAGGCGCTGCGCAAGGTCCTGAAGCAAGTCGAGGACTTCGCGCGGGAGCACATCGACTCCCAAGCCGACCTGGAGGCCGGATTGCGCGCCGAATGGCAGCAGGCCCGGGGGTCGGGGCGGGTCGGCTCGTCCTATGGCGACTGGCGCGAGGAGGAGATCACCCAGGCCGCGGTGCACTGGGTGCTCGCCTGCGTGTACCTCCGCTTCATCGAGGACAACGGCCTGTGCGAGCGACCCTGGCTGTCCGGGGCCACCCGGGCCCAACGGGACCTGGCGCAGGACCGCTACGAGCAGTTCTTCCGGACCCGACCCCTGGACTCGGACGAGCACTACCTGCGTGCCTGCTTCGAGGAGGCCGCCCGGCTCCCGGCCATGGGCGGGCTCTTCGACCGCAACCACAACCCCATCTGGCGGATCGGCGCGACCGGCGACGGGGCCAAGGTGCTGCTCGACCTCTGGCGGGCGATGGACCCGGATACCGGCCAGATCCTGTACGGATTTGCCGACCCGGACCTGGATACTCGTTTCCTCGGCGACCTCTACCAGGACCTCTCCGAGCCGGTGCGCAAGAAGTACGCCCTGCTCCAGACGCCCATCTTCGTGGAGGAGTTCATCCTCGACCGCACCCTGACCCCCGCGATCCGGGAGGTTGGCTACCGGGAGGTGCGCCTCATCGACCCCACCTGCGGCTCGGGGCACTTCCTGCTCGGGGCCTTCCGGAGACTGTTCGACCTGTGGGCGGCCAACGAGCCCGCCCGGAACCTTCCGGACCTGGCCCAGCGGGCGCTCGACGGCGTCTACGGGGTGGACCTCAACCCCTACGCCGCGGCCATCGCCCGCTTTCGGCTCACCATGGCGGCCCTGGCCGCCGCGGGCATTCGGCGCCTGGTGGACGCCCCGGACTTCCGGGTGCATGTGGCCGTGGGCGACAGCCTGCTCCATGGGCAGCGCTTCACGGACCTGGACCTGGGCGGCGAGGTCGAGAACCTGGGGGCCCGGGGCCTCGCGCACGCCTATGCCACCGAGGACCTGGAGGCGGTCAACCGTATCCTGGGGCAGCGCTACCATGCGGTGGTTGGGAATCCCCCTTACATCACGGTCAAGGATTCGGCGTTGAATGGTCTCTACCGGCAGATCTACGCCAATACCTGCCACATGAAGTACTCCCTAGTGGCACCCTTCACGGAGCGCTTCTTCGATCTGGCCCTGCCCCCATCAGGGGCTCAGCCCGCGGGCTATGTCGGGCTCATCGCCGCGGACTCCTTCATGAAGCGGGAGTTCGGCAAGAAGCTCATCGAGACCTTCCTGCCGCGGGTCGATCTCACCCACGTCATCGCAACCTCTGGCGCCTACATCCCAGGCCACGGCACGCCGACGGTCATCCTGTTCGGGCGCAACCGCCCACCGGTCGAGGCTACGGTCCGTGCGGTTATGAGCGTTAAGGCAGAACCAGTGACGCCCGCGGATCCGGCCAAGGGTTTGGCCTGGAGCGCCATTCTGACCCAGGTAGACAGGCCGGGGAGCGAGGGTGAGTTCGTTAGCGTCGCGGACATGGCAAGGGCGACCTTTGCCAGGCATCCGTGGAGCATCGGGGGCGGAGGTGCGGCGGACCTCAAGGACGGTATCGAGACGGTCGCGCGTAGCCGACTGGCAGATCAGATTGCGGACCTCGGGCGAACCACGCACACCGGGGAAGACAATGCGTTCTACGTTCCTCGGGACTATTGCCGACGGTTCGACATGGGTGCCGTCTCGGTTCCTCTTGTGGAAGGCGAGGGTATCCGGGACTACCAGATCAACACATTCGTACAGACTCTGTTCCCGTACGACCGAGGAACGGCGGCGGTCTTTGCTGCGCCACCCAAAAGTTTCCAACGTCACATGTGGGGATTCCGTCGCCTCCTTAGGGACCGAAAAGATTTCGGAAACTACATTGAGGACCGCGGCTTGTGGTGGTACGAGCACTCGATGTTCTTCCCCAACCGATTCCTCCGACCGCTCTCCATAGGCTTCGCCTTCGTCGCCACCCACAACCATTTCGTGTTGGACCGCGGCGGCAAGGTGTTCAAGCAATCGGCGCCAGTCATCAAGCTCCCGGCAAGGGCGACCGAGGACGACCACCTGGCGCTGCTCGGTCTCCTCAACAGTTCCGCCGCCTGCTTCTGGCTCAAGCAGATGTTCCACAACAAGGGCGGTGGTGGCATCGGCGGGGGCATAGCGTCAGAAGAGTGGGAGCAGTTCTACGAGTTCACCGGCACCGGAGTCCAGAAGTATCCCCTGGTCGAGCCCTACCCCACCGACCTCGCCCGTCGGCTCGACGCCCTGGGCCGGGCGCTGGCCGAGTGCCTGCCCGCCGCCCTCTGCGCCCGGGGCACCCCGAGCCGTGCCGGTCTGGATGCCGCACGCTCCAAAGCCCTGCGGATCCGAAGCCAGATGATCGCACTCCAAGAGGAGCTGGACTGGCGCTGTTACCGACTCTACGGGCTCATCGACGAAGACCTTTGCTATCCCCTTTCAGCGGACGGACCAGGGGTCTTGCCGGGGATCGCCCTGGGCGAGCGCGCCTTCGAGATCGTCCTGGCGCGGCGGGTCGCCCGGGGCGAGCTGGAGACCGCCTGGTTCTCCCGCCACGGCTCGACGCCCATCACCGAGGTGCCCGCCCATTGGCCGGCAGAGTACCGGCGCCTGGTGGAGCGGCGCATCGCCCTGATCGAGTCTGACCGCAACATCGGGTTGATCGAGCGTCCCGAGTACAAGCGCCGCTGGTCCTGGACCCCCTGGGAGGAACAGGAGCGGGACGCCCTGCGCGGCTGGCTGCTGGACCGCATCGAGGTCGCCTTTTCCGGCCGCGGCGGGTCCGCGGAAGCCCCCGGAGGAAGGACCTCGGAGCCCCGACTCACCAGCACCGCACGCCTCGCCGACCGCCTGCACGCCGACGTGGCGTTCATGGGCGTCGC
>JBGSUY010000135.1:0-2898 GCA_041753195.1 Chromatiaceae bacterium | reverse complement strand
GATGGAGCGCCCGCGGAAGCGCACGCTCAGGGCCTGGGGGTTGAGCCGCGCCCCCAGGCAGGCGGGGCAGGGACCCCGGACCCCGGCGTCACTCGGCGCTTGCTCGAGCCACTGGTCCTCCTCACCAGTCTGCTCCCCGTCGAAGCCCGGGATCGCCAGGCCGGTGCCGAAGCAGACCGGACACCAGCCGTGCTTGGAATTGTAGCTAAAGAGCCTGGGGTCCGGCTCCGGGAAGGCCTGGCCGCAGCCGGGACAGGCGCGCTGGGTGGAGTAGGGGGTCTCGGCCCCCCAGTGACCCTGACTCAGGCGCGCCACCCGAACCAACCCTTTGCCCAGGTCCAGGGCCTGCTCCAGGGCGGCACGCAGCTCCTGCTCCTGATCAGGTCGGACCCTGATCTCCGCTACCGGAAGGTCGATGGAGTGCTCCCGGAAGCGGTCCAGGCGCGGCCAGTTGGTGGTCTCCGTCGGCTCGCCGTCCACCCGCAGCAGGAACCAGCCCTTGCGGGCCGCCCAGACGGCCAGCTCCTTGTAGAGCCCCTTGCGGGCGACCACCAGGGGGGCGAGCAGGGCGACACGCCGGCCGGCGTGATCCCGCAGGATGCGCTCCAGGATCGCCTGCCGGCTCATGGGCTCGATGGGGATCTGGCACTGGGGGCAGAACTGGATCCCCAGCTTCACATAGAGCAGGCGTAGGTAATGATGGATCTCGGTGAGTGTCCCGACGGTGCTCTTGGCCCCGCCTCGGCTCACGCGCTGCTCGATGGCCACCGTCGGCGGTATGCCCCGCACCGCCTCCACGTCCGCCCGGGCCGCAGGTTGGACGAACTGGCGGGCATAGGCGTTGAGGGACTCCAGATAGCGCCGCTGGCCCTCGGCGAAGAGGATATCGAAGGCGAGCGTGCTCTTGCCGCTCCCGGAGACCCCGGTGATGACCGTGAAGCGGTCCCGTGGGATCGACAGGGTCAGGTCCTTGAGGTTGTGCTCGCGGGCGCGGTAGATGTCGATGGAGGCCCGAGAGCCAAGGGCCAAGGGCCGAGGTGTCGCGAGATCCTGCCCATAGGCGGGCGACATCTCGGCAACTGCGCCCTTTGGGTCGGACTGTAGGTCGGACTTCAGTCCGACTGCACCCTCGCGGATCGGTTCGGACGTCGCTGTCGGGCTGAAGCCCGACCGACCTGCGTCTTCCAGATAGGCGCGCAGGGCTTGGCCCGTATGGCTGGCTTCATGGCGGGCCACCTCGACAGGGGTGCCGACGCAGACCAGCTCACCGCCGGCGTCGCCGCCCTCGGGACCCAGGTCGATGACCCAGTCGGCGGCGGCGATGAGGTCCAGGTTGTGCTCGATCACCACCAGGGAATGACCCGCGGCGATGAGGCGCCGAAGGGCCTGTATCAGCACCGCGATATCGGAGAAGTGGAGCCCCGTGGTCGGCTCATCCATCAGGAACAGCATCCCCTCATGGACGGGTTGCCCGCGGTGTAGCTGGCTCAACCCCTGGCCCTTGGCCCTCGGCCCTCGGCCCTTCCGCGCCAAATGCCCTGCCAGCTTGAGCCGTTGTGCCTCTCCCCCCGAGAGTGTCGGCACCGGCTGTCCGAGCCGCAGATAGCCGAGCCCCACGGCTGTGAGGGGCTCCAGGGCCCGCTTGAGCTCTCCATCGTCACCGAAGCGGGTCAGGGCCTCGCTGGCCGTCAGCTCCAGCACGTCGGCGATGGAGAGGCCCTCGCCACCGGCCGGGTCCGGAAGCCGCACCTCCAGCACCGAGGGGCGGTAGCGTCGGCCGTCGCAGTCGGGGCAGCGCAGATAGACGTCGGAGAGGAACTGCATCTCCACGTGCTCGAAGCCGTTGCCTCCGCAGGTGGGGCAGCGCCCGTTGCCCGAGTTGAAGCTGAAGGTCCCCGCCGTGTAGCCCCGCTCCTTGGCTGCCGGCAGGCGGGCGAAGCGCTGGCGGATCCGGTCGAAGGCACCCACGTAGCTCGCCGGGTTTGAGCGGGAGCTGCGCCCGATGGGGGCCTGATCCAGTAGAGACACGTCGAGGATGAGCCCGTCTCCCTCGATCCGCTCGTGGGGACCCGGGGCCTCCTCCGGGTGGCCCTTGAGCTGGCACAGCCCCTGATAGAGCACGTCCTGGATCAGGGTGGACTTCCCGGATCCCGAGACCCCGGTCACCACCACCAGGCGGCCCAGGGGGATCTCCAAGTCGATCCCCTTGAGGTTGTGGGCCCGGGCGCCAAGTAGGCGCAGGCGGGGCGTGTCCCGAGCCGGAGGCTCAACAGTCCGGGGCTCCGCCACCCGGCGCCTGCCCGCCAGGAAAGCGCCGGTGACAGACCCCTCCGATTCCAGGATCTCCGACGGCGTGCCGACGAAGACGATCCGGCCGCCATGCTCCCCGGGTCCCGGCCCCAGGTCGATGATCCGGTCCGCCGCGCGCATCAACTGGGGGTCGTGCTCCACCACCAGGAGCGAGTTGCCCTGGTCACGCAGCCGGTGCAGGACGGTGGTGATGCGCCCCAGGTCCCGGGGATGGAGCCCGATGCTGGGCTCGTCCAGTACGAACAGGGTGTTGACCAGTGAGGTACCCAGGGCCGTCGTGAGGTTGATCCGCTGGACCTCCCCACCCGAAAGGGTGCGCGATTGGCGGTCAAGAGTCAGATAGGGCAGGCCGACCTCGCACAGATAGCGCAGTCGGGAGCGGATCTCGGTCAGCGGCAGGTCCAGGGCCTGCTCCAGCCCCCCCGGCAACCGCAGGCCCTCGAAGAAGGCCAGACAACGCTCCAGGGACAGGCCCATCAGGTCCGGCAGGTTGAGTCCCGGCAGGGTCGCCCAGGCCCCATCGGACATGGTCACCCGCCCATGCCGAAATGGTTCTGGGGCCGCGGGCGTCTCGCCGGCCAGCGGGCG
>JBGSUY010000134.1:0-1763 GCA_041753195.1 Chromatiaceae bacterium | reverse complement strand
AGCGGTGGAGCGGACCGCCCGGGCCGTGATCCTGATCGGCCGCGATGCCCCCCGGATCGCCGAGGCACTGAATGGCCGGGCGGAGATGAGGCGGGCGGCCGACATGGCCGAGGCGGTAACCCTGGCGGCCGAGCTGGCCCTCCCGGGGGACTGTGTCCTCCTCTCCCCCGCCTGCGCCAGCTTCGACATGTTCGAAAACTACGAGCACCGTGGCCGGGCGTTCGCCGCGGCGGTGCGGGGCCTGACAACGTGACCGCGATCGCCCGATCCAAGGCCCCTTCGGGCCCCCGGCCCTGCGCCCAGGCCTCCAGGGTGAGCTCCCGGGCGACCCTGCTGAGCCGCCGCCGGCGTACCCAGGCCCCCCTGGACTTCCCCTTGCTGCTGGTGGCCCTGGCTCTGCTGGCCTTCGGGATGGTGATGGTGTCCTCCGCCTCCATGACCATCGGCGAGACCTGCTGCAAGGACCCATTCTATTTCGTGCAGCGCCACGCCATTGCCCTGGGGATCTCGCTCGCCGCGGCCCTTGCGGCCTTCTATGTCCCGGTGGAGCGGTGGCAGCGCAACGGGGTCTGGCTGTTCCTCTTCGGCCTGCTCCTGCTAGTGTTGGTGCTGATCCCCGGGCTGGGGCGCAACGTCAACGGCGCCACGCGCTGGATCCCGCTAGGGCCGCTCAATCTGCAGCCCAGCGAGCTCATGAAGCTGTTCGCGGTGATTTATGTCTCCGGCTATTTGGTGCGCCACGCGGACCTGGTGGCCAGTCGCCTGTCGGGCTTCCTGCGCCCCATGCTCCTGGTAGGGATCGCCGCCGTCCTGATCCTCAAGCAGCCAGACTTCGGCACCACGGCGGTGATGCTGGCCGCCGTCATGGGCCTACTTTTCCTGGGCGGGGTCAGTGTCATGCCGTTCGCGGTGCTGTTCGGCACCGTGCTCCTGGGGCTCAGCGTGCTGGTCCTCACCTCTGAGTACCGTATGAAGCGGGTCCTCTCCTTCCTCAACCCCTGGGAGGACGCCTTCAACTCCGGCTATCAGTTGAGTCAGGCCCTAATCGGCTTTGGGCGGGGGGAGTGGCTCGGGGTTGGGCTCGGCAATGGGATCCAGAAGCAGTATTTCCTCCCCGAGGCCCACACCGACTTCCTCGCCTCGGTGATCGGCGAGGAGCTGGGGTTGGCGGGGATGCTGGTCATCATAGCCGCCTTTGTCTTCATCACCTGGCGGGCCTTCCAGCTCGGCGCCCGGGCGGAGGCCCAGGGCCAACCCTTCGCCGCCTACACCGCCCAGGGGATCGGCCTGTGGCTCGGCCTGCAGGCCTTCGTCAACATCGGGGTCAACGTGGGTCTGCTCCCCACCAAGGGGCTCACCCTGCCCTTCCTGAGCTACGGGAGCAACAGCTTGATCGCCGCCAGCACGGGGATTGCCATCCTGCTGCGCATCGACGCCAGCATCCGCCAGGCAGAGGCGGAAAGCGGGGGCGCGGGGAGGACACCATGGGTCCACGCCTAGGGTCCCCGACCATCGGTGTCATGGCCGGCGGGACCGGGGGCCATGTGTTCCCCGCCCTCGCGGTGGCCGAGACACTGCGCGAACAAGGGATGGAGGTCTTCTGGATTGGCACCCGGCGCGGCATGGAGGCGCGGCTGGTGCCCGAGCATGGGTTCGACATGGAGTGGGTCCGGATCGAGGGGCTGCGGGGCAAGGGGCTCACCCAAGTGCTCGGGGCACCCTTCAAGCTCATCGCCGCCCTCTGGCAGGCCGGCCGCATCCTG
>JBGSUY010000133.1:0-4434 GCA_041753195.1 Chromatiaceae bacterium | reverse complement strand
CGCTGGTGAAATACCTCAATGGCCGAGAATTGCGCCCGCCCCCGTGCTTACCGGCGCCGGCATAGCCGGGATTTCCCCTCGGCGTGTACCCAAACGCAGGCGGGGAACGGCCCGCGACAGGCGCGTACTGCTCTTTTTAGGATAAAACGATGCCATCGTCGGTGATTACCCGTCGACCGCCGACATCGATGCGGACCTGGCCCTGTGTTGGGCCTCACGTTAATCCGCAATTCCCCGCCTGCTTTGCGTGACACTGTGCCACCGGTGGAAAGGTGGTGACGGTACGCCGAAGCGGGCGGGAGCTCACCCGCGACTTCCCAACGGTGCCACCGCTGGCCCGGCGTGCGGCCGGTGGTTCAGACCAGCGGAACCTGATGACGAGTGAAGGCCCGCCGTGGTCGCCACCGTGCGGGCCCATGGCCGGAATATTAGAAACTTCAAATCTAGGGTTTACCCGATATCGGGTTTTCCCTTAAACTGCCGAGCATCCCAGTAACGACCAGCCTCGATCAGGGCCCTGCAAAGGCCCTGAGGGTCGCGGTTGGCCCAAAGTGGATCGACATCCATGAACAATCCTCTGACTACCTCCGCCCTGATCGCCCTCCTGCTCCTGATGGGCGTCGACGCCCAGGCCCGGGTCACCGCGGGACATACCCAGAACGGCGTGGCCTCCTACTACCACGATCGGTTTCACGGCCGTAAGACCGCCAGCGGCGTCGCCTACAACAAGAATGCACTGAGCGCTGCCCACAAGTCCCTGCCCCTGGGCACGGAGGTCCGAGTGACCGACGCCCGCTCCGGCAAGAGCGTGATCGTCAAGATCAACGACCGGGGCCCCTTCGTCAAAGGGCGCGTGATCGACCTCTCCAGGGCCGCCGCCCGCGAGATCGGTCTGACCAAAAAGGGCCTGACCAAGGTGAAGGTCGAGGTGCTCAAACTACCCCAGAAAGGGCGTCGGGATTCTTGATCAGCCAGACTCCGCCCACCTGTCGGCCAGTCACGCCTTCTGACCCCAGGGATGGGGGCCTAGGCCGTCAGGGACCTTCCATTCGCCTGCCTCTGCTCTCCATCCGCAGCCTCTCGACCTGGGACTTTTTTGGCCGTCCGCTCCCGCCCCGTCAGACTGGTATTTCGCCTCATGACGAGCACCCCTCGGCCAGACTCATCGGCGCCATCAATCTCGACGAGAGAGACAAACATCTTGGCTGTTGCGCATTCAGACCTACACTTCAGGCGTCGGGTGGGGTTCCAAGACCGACGTGGTGAGCGCCGGCTGCCTCCAACGCAGCAGGTAAGACCTGTGGACCCTACCCAGCCTGTGAGACAACGGACCCCGGGGCCCTTCTCTTGCCCTGAGGTTCCTAGACACAACTGAGGTCCAGATGAACACCTACAGCCAGATCGACATCGGAATCCCGGACGAGCAGCGCCAGGCCATCGCCGAGGGTCTCAACCGGCTACTGGCCGACACCTACACCCTGTATCTCAAGACCCACAACTTCCACTGGAACGTGGAGGGTCCCATGTTCAACACGCTGCATCTGATGTTCGAGACCCAGTACAACGAACTGGCACTGGCCGTGGATCAGATCGCCGAGCGGATCCGGGCCCTGGGCTTCCGGGCCCCGGGCTCCTATCGCGAGTTCGCGGAGCTCGCGACGATCCAGGACGCGGAGGGGCATCCGACCGCCCTGCAGATGATCGGGCAGCTTGCGAAGGATCAGGAGACGGTGGTGCGCACCGCACGCCAGGTCTTCCCGCTGGTCGATGAGGCGCACGACGAGCCGTCGGCGGACCTCCTGACCCAGCGCATGCAGGTCCACGAGAAGACCGCCTGGATGCTGCGGGCCATGCTGGCCGGACACTGACGCCGACCGGGATCGAGAGAGTCGCCCTCCGGCTCGCGGAGCGGGAAGAGAGACCCCATAGACCATGAGCCACAGGGACGTGCCTCCAGTTTTCAGTATCCTAAGCGATTGTAAATTTACGCGACCCAAGCCTCGCGGCTCTAGCGACGCGAGCTGATCTGAGCCGGGTCGACATGGGTCGGCATCTCCTCAGGAGGGGCTTGGTAGATGGGTCGCGCCCCCAGGGCCAGAGCATAGCGCACCAGCTCGCTCTGGGACTGGAGCCCGAGCTTGTGCATGATGCGGCGGCGATAGGTATCCACCGTCTTCACCGCCACCCCCATCTCGGTGGCGATCTGACTGCCACGCCGGCCCTCGGCGATCTGTCCCAAGACCTCCCGCTCCCGCCGCGACAACAGGGTACGCCCCGGACGCGGGGGCGCCGGCTTGCCGGCAGGCAACCAGTTTTGGCCCGCGTAGACCTGACGCACGCTCTCGATCAGGGTCTGGACGGACTCGCTCTTGGACACATAGCCTCGGGCCCCCGCCTGCACCATCTGGTCAACGAAGCAGTCGTCGCCCAGGGCGGAAAGGGCGATCACCCGACACTCGGGAACGTACTTGCGGATCTGGGCCGCCGCCTCGATGCCGTTGATCTCCGGCATGCTGATGTCCAACAAGGCCACATCCGGCCTGAGTGCCTTAGCCTGGAGTACGGCCTCCCGCCCGTCAGCCGCCAGGCCCACGAGCACCATGTCGGGCTCGGCGCCGATCAACTGGGCCAAGGCATCCCGCACCATGATGTGATCGTCCGCCAACAGGACCCGGGTAGTCATATCGCTCAGCTCCGAAGGTGGTTCAGTACCAAAGGCCCCGCCGCCTTGGCTGGACAGAAGTCCCCCGATGGGTTGCGCCCTGTTTGGGCCGCGGGCGGCCAAGGCACGCGGATGGTCGCCCTGGTCCCACCCCCTTGCCCCTGGGCTAGCTCCAGACTCCCGCCGATCAGCTCGATCCGCGAGCCTAGGCTGAAGAGACCGTAGCCCCCTCCCCCCAGGGCCGGGCCGGCGCCCCTCCAGCGGAGATCCACTCCGATGCCGTCGTCTGCCACGGTCAAGGCGAGGAAACCGGCGCCGAAGGACAGCTCGACCTCAGAGTTCCGGGCCCGGGAATGACGACCCACGTTGGTCATCAGCTCCCTCGCCCCCTGAAACAGGGTTACCCGAAGGTCCTCGGGCAGGGGAACCGCCGAACCTTCCGTCCTAAAACGAAAGCGCACCGGCCAACGGGCAGCAAACTGATCGGCCAGCCACGCCAGGGCCTCCGCCAGCCCGCACCGGTAGAGCACCGGGGGACTGAGCTCGAAGATCAGGGAGCGCAGCTGGGCGAGTGATTCGTCCAGCATCCCCGCGATCCGGCCCAAAGTCTCAAGGTTTCCCGGGGACCTGTCCAGGAGGATGCGCGCCAGCACCAGCTGCTGGATCGTGGTGTCATGGAGCCGGTCCGCGAGACGCCGGCGCTCCCGCTCCTCGGCCAGGGCCATCTCCGAATCCAGCTCCCGCATCCTGCGATGGGCCTGACGCAGACTGGCCGTGCGCTCGTCCAGGGCAGCCTGCAGGTTGCGCGACAAGCGCGCCAAGGTGGTGTGGGTATTGACCCGCGCGAGGAGGACCTGGGGCTTGAAGGGCTTGACCACATAGTCCACGCCGCCCGCCTCGAAGCCCCGCAGGACCTCGCGCTCCGAGCCATGGGCGGTGAGGAAGATCACCGGTAAGTCGGTTAGTTCGGGGCGGTCCTTGAGGTGACGGCACAGGGCATAGCCGTCCTCGTCGGGGAGTCCCACGTCCAGCAGCACCAGATCGAAGGGCTCCGCCGCCAGCCGCGCCCGGGCATCGGCCCCAGTCGTCGCGGCCCGGGTGCCGTAACCGGCGGACTCGAGCTGGTCGCAAACGAGACGAGCCACTACCGGATCGTCATCCACAACGAGTAGTCTGGCGGCGCGGGAATCAGGGGCCACGAAACTGCTCATGGGCGTTGGATGGTCGGGGGCGAAGGCGGCGTTGTCAGGTCTCGGTCCTCCATGAAAGCAGGACGGTAACGAATTCCGCGCCGAAACGCTGTCCGCTCTTGGATTACAACTTAGGCCGATCGCCCTTCGTTCTCCACGGGCGGCCGTGGGAGACCCCGTGGAACTATCTCCGAACGCGAGATTGTTATGCGATGCGATTGCGCCCCTCGGACTTGGCCCGGTGGAGACGCCGGTCCACCTGGTCGATACACTCGACCCGCTCATCCCCAGTCTGAGGACGGCAGGCGCAGACACTGATTCCCGGCGGCGTGACCATATCGAACTTTAGAGGCCTTGAAGTGGTCCAGGCCGATCATGACCAGACCGAGAGAACCGCCGTCGCGTACCAACGTGTCGTCGCACCTCTTCCAGCACGGCGGCGAGACCCACCTTCAGCTCGTTGGCGGCACCCTGGTCCGGCGTCTCGCCGCTGTTGAACGCATCCTCCACCGCCGTCGCCAGGGCGGCCAGCCGATTGGCCCCGAGCAGGGGGGCGGTCCCGCGCAGCATGTGGGCGATGGT
>JBGSUY010000132.1:0-1882 GCA_041753195.1 Chromatiaceae bacterium | reverse complement strand
CCCTCGCACTGGGGGCAACGATGGAAGCCGTGCGCGCCGGGCTTCCGACCCTGACCCCGGTGCCGGGGCGGCTCTACCCGCGCCGCTGCAAGGGACTGCGGGTCATCGACGACACCTATAACGCCAACCCCGACTCGATAGCGGCCGCGATCGAGGTGCTGATGGCCCTGGCCGGGGACCATTGGCTGATCCTCGGCGACCTCGCTGAGCTGGGAGCCGACTCTGAGGCCCTGCACGCCGAGGTAGGCGGCCGGGCGCGGGAGGCCGGGATTGAGCACCTGCTCACCGTGGGAATAGAAAGTTCCGCCGCCGCGGCGGCCTATGGGGAAGGTGCCCGGCACTTCGCGACCCACGAGGCCCTCCTGGGGCACCTCCAGAGCGCCCTGGGGCCCGAAGCCCTGGTACTGGTGAAGGGCTCCCGGGCGGCGCGTATGGAGACCATAGTCCGCGGCCTCTGCGGCCAGGAGGGCATCTAGGTGCTGCTCTTCCTGACCGAATGGCTGGCGCGCCTCGACAGCGCCTTCACGGTCTTCCGCTACCTGACCCTGCGGGGCATCCTCGCCACCCTGACGGCGCTCGGGATCGCCCTGCTGGTGGGCCGTCCCATGATCGCCCGGCTGCGGGCCTACAAGATCGGCCAGACGGTGCGTACCGACGGCCCCCAGAGCCACCTCTCCAAGTCCGGGACCCCCACCATGGGCGGGGCCCTAATCCTGGTGGCGGTGGCGGCCAGCACCCTGTTGTGGGCGGACCTGCGCAACCCCTATGTGTGGATCGTGCTCCTCACTACCCTGGCCTTCGGCCTGGTGGGCCTGGTGGACGACTACCGCAAGTTGGTCCTCAAGGACCCCCGGGGCCTGCCGGCCCGCTGGAAGTACCTGGGCCAGACGGTCTTCGGCTTCATCGCCGCGGTGGCCCTCTACGTGGTCGCCGACACGCCCGGCCAGACCGCCCTCCTAATCCCCTATTTCAAGGACGTCTCCTTCCAGCTCGGCCCCTGGTTCATCCTGCTCACCTACTTCGTCATCGTGGGCGCCAGCAATGCCGTCAACCTGACCGATGGCCTGGATGGGCTCGCCATCATGCCGACCGTGCTGGTGGCCGGGGCCCTGGCGGTCTTCGTCTATGCCGCCGGCCATTCCCAGATCGCGGCCTATCTGCTGATCCCGCACATCCCCCTTGTGGGTGAGCTGGTGATCATCTGCGGGGCCCTGGTGGGGGCGGGCCTGGGATTCCTCTGGTTCAACGCCTACCCCGCACTGGTCTTCATGGGCGACGTCGGCGCCCTGGCCCTGGGGGCGGCCCTGGGGGTCATCGCGGTGGCCTCCCGCCAGGAGCTGGTGCTCTTCATCATGGGGGGCGTCTTCGTCCTGGAGACCATCTCGGTAATGCTCCAGGTGCTGTCCTTCAAGCTCACCGGCCGGCGCATCTTCCGCATGGCCCCCCTGCACCATCACTTCGAGCTCAAGGGCTGGCCCGAGCCCCGGGTAATCGTGCGCTTCTGGATCCTGACCGTGGTCCTGGTCCTGGTTGGTCTCGCGAGCCTGAAGATCCGCTGATGCAGAGAGCCGACAACAGATCCAGCACCGGTAACTCCGACTTTAAGACCCTGGTGGTCGGGCTCGGCAAGACCGGCGTCTCCTGCGTTCGCTACCTGCGGGCGCAAGGCGTCTCGGTGGCGGTCACCGACTCCCGAGCCAATCCTCCGGGCCTCGCAGAGCTGCGCCGGGAGCTGCCCGAGGTGCCGGTCTTCACCGGGGGCTTCCAGCCAGCCGTTTTCGCCGCCGCCACGGAGTTGGTGGTGAGCCCGGGAGTGCCGGTGGCAGAGCCCCTGATCCAGGAGGCCCTGGCGCGCGGCGTCCCGGTGCTGGGCGACGTAGCG
>JBGSUY010000131.1:0-6526 GCA_041753195.1 Chromatiaceae bacterium | reverse complement strand
TCAATCTCTCGAAGATGCTCGTCGATGTCTCTGGAGTCTCCCCAGTCACATCGGAGCACCCACACAAGTTATCTCAACAGCTTGTTAAAGATCTCGCGACAACACCTACGTGCTGCCAAGACGGAGCATTTTACAGGCCCAACGTGCCCTGTCAACCCCCAGCCCAGCCCGCCCGCCCCCCGACCCCCAAACACATCTGCCCAACCCCGCGGGACCGCGTCGTCTAACCAACGCAATGTGCACGTGACCTAGCCGCACACAGCCGAAGGAAGCCGGCGGTTAGCGCAAGCCTGCGGATGGAGTGAGGACGCTACGACTGCTCGTCGAGTCCAGTCGCTGAGGCAAGCTTTGCCACCACCTCGGTAAGAACGGCGCCCGTGAGGTAGGGATGCATAGGCAGACTCAAGACCCGGGATGCCAGCCTTGCGCTGATCGGCGTCGCGCTCGGCGCAGCAAGCCGCGAGAACACCGGCTGCTCGTTGAGGGGAACGGGGTAATGGATCGCAGTGGGCACACCCACCTCGCCCAAGACCGCCGCGACTCGCTCCCGGTCCTCGACCTGAACGGTGTATTGAGCGTACACGGATGTGTTTTCGCTTCTGATATAGGGGGTGAGCACCGGGGCACCGCCCTCATCCGAGGAACAGGCGCCACGCTTTCGCAGCAGCTCGGTGTAGCGGGCGCCCAGTTCGGAGCGCAGCTCCACCTCCCTGGGGAAGATCGCAAGCTTGGCCAGCAGAATCGCCGCCTGAAGGGTGTCGAGGCGTCCATTCAGCCCCAGCCGTGGGTGATGATAGCGGCGGTCTTGCCCATGGTTGCGGATCTCACGCATCGACTTGGCGAGAGCATCATCATTCGTAAAGCAAGCCCCAGCATCCCCATAGGCCCCCAGGGGTTTTGCGGGGAAAAAGGACGTACACCCAACCAGCGAGAGGCCTCCGGAGCGCCGACCCTTGTAGGTTGCGCCAAAACTCTGGGCCGCATCTTCGATCACGAACACCCCGTGGCGGGCGGCGATGCTGGTGATAGCGTCCATGTCGGCACACTGCCCGTACAACGACACCGGGACTACTGCCTTGGTGCGCGGGGTGATCGCCTGCTCGATCAGAGCGGGGTTCAGATTGTAGGTTGACGGATCGATGTCGACGAAGACCGGAACGGCGCCTAGCAAGGCGATCATCTCCCCAGTCGCGATGAAGGTGAAGGGTGTGGTGATGACCTCGTCGCCCGGCCCGATCTCAAGGGCCATCATGGCGGCGAGCAGGGCGTCCGTCCCGCTCGACAGGCCGACGCAATGACGCACCCCCACGAAGTCCGCAAGCTGCCCCTCCAGCTCCGCGAGCTCGGGGCCCATGATGTACTGGCCGTGTGCCAGCACCCGATCGATGCGGGTCCGGACATCCTGCTCGATGAGCTGGTACTGGGCCTTCAGGTCGATGAATTGCATTGGATTTGCCGACTTTCTCTCTGTGAGCGGACTTGACCCAAGCTCGCGGGGATTTCGTTCAATCTGCAGGGTACGAGGTATCAAACCGGCATCGGCCCCTTTTTGGCGCACTGGAGCGGGTCACCTTCGCCGTCCGCTTCACCCGCCCCCCTTGCGCTGGCCGCGACCCACCAACTGAGTGACGGCGGGGCGGGTCGGACACGGCCCAGCGACGGCGTAGGACCCCCGCTTGCCTTTTACCTACCAGCCTGAACGCGTTCCTGCCGCTCGGGGAGGTCGCCGAATGGGCGGAAGCATACTCCGCCACCGCGCCTGGATCATCCATCCCACCGGGAGGCGATGTGGCGCACCGGTCCCCGATCCGCCGACATCGCTCCGAGTGGCGCCCAGGGTTCGCGACCTGCCCTGATGTAAACTGATGTCCCGCCTGCCACTTCGCCCACACCAGGACCCCACGCACTATGGATCCCCGTTTCGTCCATCTGCGCCTTCACACCGAGTACTCCCTGATCGACGGGCTGGTGGGTGTGAAGCCCCTGATCAAGGCCTCGGCAGCCGGGGGGATGCCGGCGGTGGCGGTGACGGACCAGTGCAATCTGTTCGCCCTGGTGCGCTTCTACCGGGCGGCGGTAGGGGCCGGGGTCAAGCCCATCGCCGGGGCAGATCTCTGGGTACGCAACCCCGCAGACGCCAACAAGCCCCACCGGCTGGTGCTGTTGGTCCAAGACAAGCAGGGTTACGGCAACCTCACCCGGTTGATCTCCCGCGGCTACGTGGAAGGCCAGCATTTGGGGGTCCCTCAGGTGGAACGGGACTGGATCGCCGAGTCCGCGCAGGGGCTGGTCGCACTTTCGGGTGGCCCCGGAGGGGACTTGGCCCAGGCCCTACTGGCGGGCAACCGCGCTCAAGCGGAGGACCTGCTGGACGGCTGGCTCCAGGTCTTCGGCGACCGCTACTACCTGGAGCTGATCCGCACCGGCCGGGCGCAGGAGGCAGAGCTCATCGAGCAAAGCGTCGACCTGGCGGCACACAAGGGGGTTCCGGTGGTGGCGACCAACGATGTGCGGTTCCTCGCCCGGGAGGACTACGAGGCCCACGAGGTGCGGGTGTGCATCCACGAGGGCCGCACCCTGGACGACCCCCGCCGCCCGCGCCGCTACAGCGAGGAGCAATATCTCCGCAGCCCCGCGGAGATGGCGCTGCTGTTCGCCGACTGCCCCGAGGCCCTGGAGAACTCGGTCGAGATCGCCAAGCGCTGCAACCTGGAGCTGAACCTGGGCAAGAGCTTCCTGCCCGCCTTCCCGGTTCCCGACGATCAGACCACCGACAGCTTCTTCGCCGCCGAGTCCCGCCGGGGACTGGCGCGGCGCCTCGAGCGAAGCCTGCTCGCCACCAGGCCAGATCAGGAGGGGCAGCGGCGGCTCTACGAGGAGCGCCTGGAGCTTGAGCTGGCGGTCATCTCCCAGATGGGCTTCCCAGGCTACTTTCTGATCGTGGCAGACTTCATCGCCTGGGCCAAGAAAAACGGCATCCCGGTAGGGCCCGGACGCGGCTCCGGCGCCGGGTCCCTGGTGGCCTATGCCCTCGGGATCACGGATCTGGATCCCATCGAGCACGACCTGCTGTTCGAGCGCTTCCTCAATCCAGAGCGGGTCTCCATGCCGGACTTCGACGTGGACTTCTGCATGGAGGGCCGCGACCGGGTCATCGACTATGTGGCAAGCCGCTACGGGCGGGACGCCGTCTCCCAGATCATCACCTTCGGCACCATGGCGGCCAAGGCGGTGGTGCGGGACGTGGGTCGGGTCATGGGCCTGCCCTACGGGTTCGTGGACCGGGTGGCCAAGATGGTCCCCTTCGAGCTCCATATGACCCTGGAGAAGGCCCTGGAGGAAAGCGACGACCTCAAGGCCGCCTATGAGGACGACGAGGAGGTGCGGACCCTGATCGACATGGCTCGAAAGCTCGAAGGGGTCACCCGCAACGCCGGCAAGCACGCGGGCGGGGTGGTCATAGCCCCCACCCGCCTCACCGACTTCGCCCCCCTCTACTGTGAGCCCGGGGGCGAGAACCTGGTCACCCAGTTCGACAAGGACGACGTGGAGCAGGCGGGGCTCGTCAAGTTCGACTTCCTGGGGCTGCGCACCCTCACCATCATCGACTGGGCACTCAAGACCATCAATGCGTCTCTGCCAGCGGGGTCCGAGCCCGTCGATATCGGGCGCATCGACCCCCATGATCCCGTGGCGTTTGAGCTACTGAAGAGTTGCCGGACCACGGCGGTCTTCCAGCTCGAATCCCGCGGCATGAAGGAGCTGATCAAGAAGCTCCAGCCCGACTGCTTCGAGGAAATCACCGCCTTGGTGGCCCTGTTCCGACCCGGTCCGTTGCAGTCCGGCATGGTGGACGACTTCATCAACCGCAAGCACGGGCGGGCCACGGTAGCCTACCCGCACCCGGACCTGGAGCCCATACTCAAGCCGACCTACGGCGTCATCCTCTACCAGGAGCAGGTGATGCAGATTGCGCAGGTCCTGGCGGGCTACACGCTGGGTGGGGCTGACCTGCTGCGCCGGGCCATGGGCAAGAAGAAGCCCGAGGAGATGGCCAAGCAGCGGGCCATCTTCCAGGAGGGGGCGGTGGCCCGCGGGGTGGACCCGGATCTCGCCACCTACATCTTCGACCTCATGGAGAAGTTCGCGGGCTATGGATTCAATAAGTCCCATAGCGCCGCCTATGCCCTGGTCTCCTATCAGACCCTCTGGCTCAAGGCCCACTATCCGGCCGCCTTCATGGCCGCCGTGCTCAGCGCGGACATGGACAACACGGACAAGGTGGTCACCCTGATCGACGAGTGCCGGGATTTGGGGCTCAAGGTGGAGTCCCCGGCCGTCAACCGCTCCGACTATCGCTTCACCATCGCAGGCCCTGGCATCGTGGTCTATGGGCTCGGGGCCATCAAGGGGGTCGGCGAGTCCGCCATCGAGTCCATTCTGGCGGCCCGCCGTTCGGGTGGTCCCTTCCGGGATCTGTGGGACTTTTGCCGGCGCATCGATCTGCACAAGGCCAACCGCCGGGTGCTGGAGGCCATGATCCGTGCCGGGGCCCTGGACGGACTGGCCACGAATCGGGCGACCCTTATGGCCCAACTGCCACTCGCCCTCAAGGCCGCCGAGCAGCATCGGAACACCCAGGCCGCGGGCCAGGCGGACCTGTTTGGCGAGCTCACGCCCAGCGCCGGGCAGCCGCCGGACCCTCAGCTCGCGGTGCCGGCGCGGGAGGACTGGGACGACGAACAGCGCCTCGCCGGCGAGCGCGACACCCTGGGACTCTATCTCACCGGCCACCCCATCGACCGCTATGACGCGGAGATGGACGCCATGGTGGGCAAGGCCAACCGCATCGGCCGCATCCTGGAAATCGAGCGACCCGACCCGCCCCCGGAGGGTCCCAACGGCGGAGACTCCGGGTCAGTGACAGGCCGTGGCTGGGGCTCGGCCCGCCGGGAACGGGAGCGGCGCACCGTCGCCGGTCTGGTCGTGGGCGTGCGCCAAGGCAAGACCCAGAAGGGGCGTATGGGCTCGGTGCTGCTCGACGATCGCACCGGGCGCATCGAGGTCGCGGTCTTCGCCCCACTCTACGATCAGGTGCGCAGCCTCCTGGTACCTGACCAGATCCTGGTGGTCACGGCGTCCTTGAGCTTCGACGACTACCGCGACGCCTGGTCCCTGCGGGCCGAGGACCTGCGCACCTTCGAGCAGGCCCGGGAGGCGGAGGCGGAACACCTGGCCCTGATCCTGGACCTCTCGGACCCCCAGGCCCACCGCCAGGGTTTGGCCCTGGTGGATCAGGTGCGAGCCGTCATGGAGCCCTATCGAGGTGGAGATTTGCGGGTCCTGATCGACTATCGGCGCCCAGGCGTCCGGGGCCGACTCACCTGTGGCGACACCTGGCGTGTCCAGCCGGCGGACGCCCTTCTGAAACGCCTGCGCCGGCTGCTCGGAAACGACGCCGTCCAGGTCTCCTACCAGCGTCGCTCGCAACCGGACGCCGCCCCCAGGCCCAGCGCCCCGCGGCTGAGCCTGGTACGCTAGAAGCGCCGCCCTCGACGCGATTGAGCCCTCACTGGAAGGGCCGGACGCCGGTCATTTCGCGTGCGCGATGCCGGCTCCTAATTTCGCTCCTGATGGATGGGTCGCCCCGACCATCCCCTCAGAGGTTGTGAACAATTCGACCTCCGCGGCCTATGAGTGACGAGAACTCAACTCGGCCGCCGGGTGGTGCGGCTGGTGGAGACCACGGCGATCGTGTGGCAGAAGCGCCGTTGTCGGCTTGAATGGGCCGAAACGGGCGTCGGTTCGGGTGGTTTTCTCGCCTTAGGTCGCCATCACCGGTTGGCCAGACGCACCTCCCCCGTATCCGAGGAGCTGCGGGGCCAGAGCGACGGTGCGCATCAGGTTGTGGGCCAGGGCATGGAGCAGCAGGATGCAGCGTACCTTGGTGCGCCCGCGTACCCGCAGGTGGGTGAGCCCGCGCTGGCGGGCCAGGGCATTGACGCATTCGGCAGTGGCCGCGCGTTGGGGGTAGATGGCCTTGGCCTCCTCAGTGCCCATGCGCTCGCGCCAGGCCGCAATCGCCTCGCTGTCGCTGTCCTTGCGGGCGTGGGGGTCGGTCTCGGGGTCGCGCGCCTTGGGCACCGGGGCATAGACGGTGGTGTGGGCGGCGGCCTGCTCGATCTGCTCATGGGTGGCATAACCGCCATCGACCAGCCACTCCTCGGGGTGCTTGCCGCAGCGCTCCACGACCTGCTCACGCATCGGGGTCAGTTGCCCGCTGTCGGTCCCGACGCTGGCGGCCTCGACCCCGACAATGACCTGGGTGTCGGTGTCGGTGGTGAACTGGCCGTTGTAGGCGGGGCGAAACCCGCCATCGCCCATCTTCATGACGGTGGCCTCGGGATCGGTGCTGGAGACCCGCGCGTGCTCCCGCGGCTTGCCTTGCTTGGCCTTGATCTCGGCCATCTCGGGCAGACGCGCCAGGGCCCGCTCCAGGCGCTCTTGGCGTTCCCGGGCCGCGCGC
>JBGSUY010000130.1:0-1573 GCA_041753195.1 Chromatiaceae bacterium | reverse complement strand
CTGCTGGCCCACCAGATGGGCTGCCCCGTCGTCACAGTGCCCACCTCTGGGGCCACCTGTGCCGCCTGGACAGCCCTGTCGAACGTTTACTCTGACCAGGGGCCACGGTATCCATCCCGGAGCCACAGGGCGCGCCGGATGGCGCGGTGAGCGCACGGCGGGAACGGCTCCTGCAAGGGCTCCTGCAAGCGATCGACTGACGGAACCTGTTGATGCGTCTATTGATGTTGGCTAAACCACGCGCTGCTCGGGCCGCCGTGCTCCTGCTCCTGGCGGCCTCGCTGCAGGGCCATGCGGTCGACCTGACCGGCACCTTCTGGGAGGCGAGCGCCCAACGGCGGGGACTCGATCCCACCCTGCTCTACGCGCTCGCCATTGAGGAGACCCAGCGGCCGATCGGTGCGGGTACGGTCTCCCCGTGGCCGTGGACGCTGCGCTCGCAGGCCAGTCCGCGCTTCTACGCGAGCCGTGAGGCCGCGGCTGCCGATCTCCGGACGATGGCCCGGGACACCCGTGACATCGACGTGGGGCTCCTGCAGGTCAACCTGAAGCGTCACGGTGATCGCGTCGGCGATCCGGCGACGCTGCTGGACGCGCGGATCAATCTGGTGGTCGCCGCCGACCTGCTGGCCGAGGCCATCCGCTCCGCCGGGGACGATCTGGCCCTCGGTATCGGTCGTTACCGTCACCCCCACGATGATCCCGCGGCGCGGGCCTATGGCCACCGGGCACTGCGGTTGCGTGATGCCCTACGCGGGCGGTCTTCCAAGGAGAACCCGCACGGTGTGCTCGATCTCTGGCGCGCCAGCGCGGTGCTTGACCTGGTGGCCGGCCCCGAGTCCCGCGGCAATTACAACGCCTGGTACGCCCACGCCCACCAGAGCCAGGTGCAGCTCGCGGATCTCACGGTCCGGGAGGTGCGCGCGCTGCAGGACCGGCTGGTGCGGCGCAACGGCGGCTCCGCCGTGGGCCGTTATCAGATCATCGACGACACCCTGGATGGCCTGGTCGTGCGCTTGGGCCTCACGGGCAACGAGCGCTTCACCCCAGCTTTACAGGACCGATTGGCCATGCACCTGGCCCGCGATGCGGGGCTCCAGGCGTGGCTCACCGGTGCGCTCAGCGACGAGCGCTTCGCCGCGAACCTGGCGCGGGTCTGGGCTGGATTGCCCGGGGATCATTCGGATCGGAGCGTCTACGCGGGGATCCAGGGCAACCGGGCGACACTCGGCTGGCGCACCGTGGTGGCCTCCCTGCGCGGCATCCGGTTCGACGGGACCAGGGAACCGTAACAGCGAGGGTTGAACGATGCGGGACGTAGTACCTGAGCCCGTGGGCGCTCCTCTGCCCGAGGAGATCTTCCAATTGAACCTGACGTACCTGCTGCTCGCCCAGCGCCTGATCGCGCAGGACGAGCGCCAGGCGGAGATGGTCCTGGGGGTCAGGGAGCCCCTGACCTCCTGGCTGCGCGGCGCCACGGTGAGTGCCATCACCGCGCTCGCCAACTCCCCGGTCGCCATCCATGCGCTGCGCCTTCCGCCCAAGGCGGCCGGCAAGGTGCTGGCCGCCTGCA
>JBGSUY010000129.1:0-22648 GCA_041753195.1 Chromatiaceae bacterium | reverse complement strand
GGTCGGCGAGCCGCACGGCGTACCCGTCCATGGCGCTGTTGTCCCAACCAGGGACGTCGATGGCGCTGACCACGGGGTCCGCGAGCACCCGCCCGAGACCCTCCTCGGTCGGAATGGACTCGGTCTCGGTCAGGGGCCGCGCCTGGGCAAGCAGCAGTTCCAAGGCCTCGTGCTTGGTCAGCGGGGGGCGCCCCCCGGCATCGGGGCAACAGCCATGGCTCTCCAGGTGCATGGGGACTCAGCGCTCGAGCAGGCGTGGGATCAGCTGGGCGAAGTTGCAGGGGCGGGTGCGGCTGTCCAGCTGGGGCAGGAGGATATGCTCCCAGGCGGTGCGGCAGGCCCCGGGCGAGCCCGGCAGACAAAAGATCAGGGTGCCGTTGGCCAGCCCCCCGAAGGCCCGGGACTGGACCGCGGAGGCGCCGATCTCCGGATAGGAGACCTGCCGGAAGAGCTCACCAAAACCCTCGATCTGCTTGTCGAGCAGGGGTGCAATGGCCTCGGGGGTACTGTCCCGGCCGGTCACGCCCGTACCGCCGGTGCTCAGGATAATTTGGACCTCCGGGTCAGCGATCCATCGGGAATAGGTCGCCCTGAGCTGGTAGACGTCGTCGCGCACGATCTCCTTGGCCACCACGCGGTGGCCGGCCTCCAGTGCCTGGTCGCGCAGCAGGTGTCCGGAGGTGTCGTCCGACTCCGTGCGCGAATCGGAGACGGTAAGGACGGCGATGGAAAGGGGCAGAAAGCCCTGGTCGGTGAAGTGCGCGGTCATGTCAAAGGGCGTATCTCAGTTGGGGGTAGGGTTTAGCCGCAAATGAACGCAAAAACACGTGGAAAAGGGAGAAAGGCGGCCAGTCTTTGTACGCTGGCGCCCCTCGACCTTGCGCCGGAAGAGATGTCGCGGCTGCCTCCAGGCCCCGATGGTCGCGGGAACCTAAGATATCCTTCCAGGGTCCGGCCCAATGGGCCGTGGCTCCTTGATCAAGCTCAATCCCCATTGGCATGGATTTGCGTTCATTCGCGGTTAAGTCAGATAACTCAGAGCCACTTGGGGATCAGGATCAGTCCCCATGTCAGCCAGGTGAGCGCCATGCTCATGAAGACAGCGGCGGAGGCGATGTCCTTGGCGCGGGCGGAGAGCTCGTGCCGCTCCATGCCGATGCGGTCCACGTTGGCCTCGATGGCGGAGTTGAGCAGCTCCACGATAAGCACGATGAGAAGGCAACCCAGCAGCAGCACCCGCTCCACCGGGGTCTCACCCAGCCAGAGCCCCAGTGGGGCGAGGAAAATGAGCAGGAACAACTCCTGGCGAAATGCCTCCTCCGCCTCGAAGCACGCCTTGAGCCCCTGCATCGAGTAGCCGAAGGCGTAGAGCAGACGTCGCCAACCGCGGACGTTGTGGTTCGCCACCGCCCGCTACCCGGGAAGCCAGGCCAGGTCCAGTTGACGGGCCGCGCGCACATCGTCCAGGCGGCGCACCGGCAGGGTGTGGGGGGCGCCCTTCACCAGCTCGGGATTGGTCCGCGCCTCCTCCCGGATCGCCACCAGGGCGGCGACGAAGCCGTCCAGCTCCTCCTTGGTCTCCGTCTCCGTAGGTTCGATCAGGAGGCACTCCGGGACCAGCAGGGGGAAGTAGGTGGTGGGGGCATGGTAGCCGTAGTCGAGCAGGCGCTTGGCGAAATCCATGGTCGTGACCCCCAGCTCCCGGGCCTCCCGCTTCAGGGTAATGATGAACTCGTGGCTGGCGCGCCGCTCCGGGTAGGCCGCCTCGAACCCGGCCTCCTTGAGCCGAGCCATCAGGTAGTTGGCGTTCAGAGTGGCAAACTCGGAGACCCGCTTCATGCCCCCCCGCCCCAGCATCCGGGCATAGACATAGGCCCGCAGCAAGATCCCCATGTTGCCGCCGAAGGCGGTGAGCCGACCGATGCTCTGGGGCCGCTCGCGCTCGGCGACCCAGCGGTAGTCCTGGCCATCCCGGGCCACCAGGGGCACGGGCAGGAAGGGCTCGAGGCGCTTCGACACCCCCACCGGACCCGCGCCAGGCCCGCCGCCCCCGTGGGGGGTGGAGAAGGTCTTGTGCAGGTTCATGTGGATGACGTCGAAGCCCATGTCGCCGGGCCTCACCTTACCCAGGATGGCGTTCAGGTTGGCCCCGTCGTAGTAAAGGAGACCGCCGGCCTCATGGACGGTGGCCGCGATGGCCTCGATGTTGCGGTCGAAAACACCGACGGTGCTCGGGTTGGTGAGCATGATACCGGCGGTCTGGGGGCCGACGGCGTCCCGCAGGGCAGCAACGTCCACGTCACCGTCACTGCCCGTCGGGATCTCGCGCGCCTTGAAGCCGCACATGACCGCGGAGGCCGGGTTGGTGCCGTGGGCTGCGTCGGGCACCAGGATCTCGGTGCGGGCGACATCCCCTCGGGCCTGGTGATAGGCCCGGATCATGGCCACCCCGGCCAGCTCCCCCTGGGCACCCGCAGAGGGGGCCAGGGAGACCGCATGCATCCCCGTGACCTCCTTCAGCATCTCCTGGAGCTCGAAGAGACAGGCCAGCAACCCCTGTCCATGGGACTCGGGCGCCGCCGGGTGGCGGGCCAGGAAGCCCGGCAGCATCGCCAGGGTGTTACACGCCCTGGGGTTGTACTTCATGGTGCAGGAGCCCAGGGGGTAGAAGTGGGTGTCGATGGAGAAGTTCTTCTGGGACAGCCGGGTGTAGTGGCGCACCGCCTGGAGCTCCGAAACCTCGGGCAGGGCGGGACGTCGCGTCCGGCGCAGATGCTCCGGGATCCCCGTCGGGGCTGGGTTGGTCAGCGGGGCCTGGGCGGTGGCGCGGCGGCCGGGTCTGGAGAGCTCCTGGATCAGCATCGGGGGCATCGACATGGAGACGGTTCCTAAGCGGGACGGCGGCATCCGCCGCCCGCTGTCTGGTGGAAGGCTCAGAGCGCGGCCAGGGCCGCGTCGTAGTCCGGCTCCTGGGTGATCTCGGGCACCAGTTGCGTGTAGACCACCTGGTCGTTGGCATCCAGGACCACCACGGCCCGGGCGGTAATGCCGGCCAGGGGACCGTCCGCGATCAGGACCCCGTAGTCCTTGGCGAAGTTGCGCGAGCGCATCATGGAGAGGCCGACAACGTTGTCGATGCCCTCGGCATCGCAGAAGCGGCCCTGGGCGAAGGGCAGGTCCGCCGAGATCACCAGGGCCACGGCGTCGTTCTTGCCGGCCATGGCGGCGTTGAACTTCTTGGTGGAGGTCGCGCAGACACCGGTATCGAGGCTCGGGACTATGCTCAGGAGCTTCTTCTTGCCGGCGAAGTCCGAGAGGGTCTTGTCGCTCAGGTCCTTGGCGACCAGCCGAAAGTCCGGCGCCTTGGATCCGACGGCGGGGAGATCGCCGCTCAGGTTGACGGGATTGCCTTGCAGTGCGGTTTGGGCCATGGGTGCCTCCAGTGGTTTGGTGGGATGAGTAGCGAGTGGAGAGTTACGCGTGGCGAGGAATGAGGGGCGCTTTGGGACGGCTCGGGGTGCAGCTCGCGGCGAGCCAGCCCACCCTGTCATCTCCGCCCTCGCCACTCGCTACTCGCCACTTCTTCAGGAAAACTTCGGCTCCACCGGGCATCTGGCCTGGGTCCGGGTGGCGATGACCCGTGCCAGCTTGGCCGAGTAGGCCTGCATCTCCTCCTCGGTGCGCAGCTCCGTAGCACACACCAGGAGGGCCGGGGCCAGCTCCGGGTACTCGACGCCCAGGTCGAGGCCCCCCAGGATATTGTGGGCGGCCAGGGATCGCAGGATATCGGCCGCCGGGGCCGGGAGCCGCAGGACCCGCTCGTGGAAGATGGGGCCATCGAACAGAGGCTCCACCCCGGGGATGGCGGTCAGCAATGCCGTCAGGTGCCCCGTCTTTTCGTGGCAGCTCGCCGCCACCCGCTCAAGTCCCTCCGCCCCCAGGAGTGCCAGGTGGATGGTGGCCGCAGTGACCAGCAGCCCCTGGTTGGTGCAGATGTTGGAGGTCGCCTTGCTGCGGCGGATGTGCTGCTCCCGGGCCTGAAGGGTCAGGGTGAACCCCGGTTTGCCATCCAGGTCCAGGGTGCGGCCCACGATGCGCCCCGGCATCTGGCGCACCAGATCCTTCTTGCAGCAGAGGAATCCCGCGTAGGGTCCGCCCGAGGCCAGTGGGATCCCCAGCGGCTGGGCCTCGCCGCAGGCGATGTCGGCGCCGCCCGTCCCCCACTGGCCCGGGGGCTTGAGCAGGGCGAGGGCCACCGGGTTGACGACCCCGATCACCAGTGCCCCTCGGGCCCGCGCCCAGTCCGTGAGTGCGTCCACCTCTTCCAGTACCCCGAAGAAGTTGGGCTGATTGACTACCACCGCGGCAAGATGGGAGTCTCCGGAAACCGTCTCCAGATTCTCCAGGGGGGTGTTTCCCCCTCGGCGGTCAAAGGGTGCCTCCAGGATCTCGATCCCCTGGGGCTCGCAGATGGCCTTGACGACCCGGCGGTAGGCCGGGTGCAGGGCGCGGGGCACCAGCACCCGGTGGCTCTGGACCTTTCGGTTGGCGCGCACCGCCATGAGCACGGCCTCCGCCAGGGCCGAAGCGCCGTCGTACATGGAGGCGTTGGAGACCTCGAGCCCAGTGAGCGCGGTCATCATCGACTGGAACTCGAAGAGGAGCTGCAGGGTTCCCTGGCTCGCCTCCGCCTGGTAGGGGGTGTAGGCGCTGTAAAACTCGCCCCGGGTCGCGATCTGCCACACCGATGCTGGGATGTGATGGTCATAGGCGCCTGCGCCGACGAAGCACAGGGGCTGCCCGTCCTCCCGGGCGCGGGACTGCATCAGGCGGGCGATGTCCATCTCGGCGAGACCGGCGGGGATGGCGGCCAGCTCGCCGATGCGCAACTCTGGCGGAATCTCATCGAACAGCGCGTCGATCGAATCGACGCCGATGGCCGCCAGCATGGCGGCGACGTCCTCGTCGGTGTGGGGTATGAAGGGCATGGCTCGGGTTCCGGGGGCCCATCACCGGGCCCGACGACTGATCTCGAACGGTCGTGCTGGTTTCCGGCCGCGGCCGGGGCCTTGTGGATCTGGGGGCGTCAGGACTCCTCGTCCACCACCGCTTGATAGGCATCTGCATCGAGGAGTGCGGCGAGCCCGCCCGGATCCTTCAGCCGCAGGCTGAAGATCCAGCCGTCGCCGTAGGGGCCCTGGTTGATGGCGTCCGGCGTATCCGCCAGGACCGGGTTGGCGTCCACGATCTCCCCCGCCAGCGGGGCATAGATGTCGGACGCGGCCTTCACCGACTCCACCACCGCGCAGGCCTCGCCGGCCTCCACCTGACGGCCCACTTCGGGGGTCTCGACGAAGACGATGTCCCCCAGGGCCTCCTGGGCATGATCGGTGATGCCGACGGTGACGGTACCGTCACCGTTGTCCTTCACCCACTCGTGACTCTTGGTGTATCTCAGATCGGAAGGGACTTCGCTCATGGTTGTCTCCGTTGAAGGCCGGTCGCGAAGCCCTAAGGAGGGGGCGCCGCGAAGCCGGATGGCGCTGAATCGACGGGTAAGGCGCGGGAATCCGCTCGGGTCTCCGCGCGCCGGCCTCAGGTGGGCACGCGGGCCTGGCCTTGGCGCACGAATGGGGGCTTGACCACCCGCGCCGGGACCGGCTTGCCCCTGATCTCCACCTCGCAGGTCTCGTCCAGGCCCGGTTGGACACGGGCGAGGGCGATGGAGCGCTCCAGGGTGGGTGAAAAGCCGCCGGATGTCACCTCCCCAACCGGGCGACCGTCCGCGAGCACCGTCTGATGGCCCCGCAGCACCCCGCGCCCGGTGAGCAGCAGGCCCACGAAGTCGCGACGCTCGGGGCTGTCCCGAAGGCCCGTCAGGGCCGAGCGTCCGATGAAGTCGCGATCGCCGGGCTCCCAGGCAACGGTCCAGCCGAGACCGGACTCCAGGGGCCCCACGGTCTCGTCCATGTCCTGGCCGTAGAGGTTCATGCCTGCCTCCAGCCGCAGGGTGTCCCGGGCCCCGAGGCCGCTGGGCTGGATGCCGGCGGCGATCAGGCCCTGCCAGAAATCGCTGGCATCCTCGGCGGGCAGGATGAGCTCGAACCCGTCCTCGCCCGTGTACCCGGTGCGCCCCACGAACCAGTCTCCATCCTCGGTGGCGAAGAAGGGTTTGAGGTCCAGGGCCGGGGCCCGGCAATCGGGGGGCAGCAGAGGGGCGGCGAGGGCGCGCGCCTCCGGACCCTGGACGGCGATCATGGCGAGGTCGTCCCGGGGCTCGATGGTCAGGTCGAGACCGGCCGACTGGACCCGCATCCAGTTCAGGTCCTTGTCCGCCGTGCCCGCGTTGACGACGGCCCGATAACGACCCGATCCCCGGAAATAGACGATAAGATCGTCGACAACCCCGCCGCCTGGGTTCAGCATGCAACTGTAGAGTGCCTTACCCGGCGACTTGAGCTTGGCGACATCGTTGGCGAGGAGTCGGCGAAAGAAGGTCTGGGCATCCGGGCCGGACAGGTCCACCGGTCGCATGTGGGAGACGTCGAAGCAGCCGGCGTGGCGGCGCACGGCGTGGTGCTCCTCGATCTGGGAGCCGTAGTGCAGCGGCATGTCCCAGCCGCCAAAGGGGACGATGCGGGCGCCCAGGCGCTCATGCTCGTGGAACAGGGGGGTACGCTTGCCCATCCGACTCTCCTCGCCCTTGCCTCGGACTCGCGAAACGACGCCCGGAAGACCGGGTCTCCGGTGGCGCCCCTCTGTCCCAGACCTGAGAGTTTGCGAAAGACACCCAGCCCCTGTCTTCCGCCGCCCCATCGGTGGGTGGTGGCCTGGGCTCCCCAGACCACAACCGCTCTCCAGAGTCGGTCATCAGCCCCTTGGTCCCTTGTGCCTGAGCCATTCCGGACCGTTGCGCCTTCGGCGCCGGTCGCGGCGTCGGAGCCCTTGGCTCAGCGGTTAACGGACCGGTCTCTCCCACGGGGCTTGACGCGAAGCGCGACTATACGGGCGGGGCGGGGGGAAAGGAAGGGCCACGCTGGAAGGACCAAGGGCCAAGGGCCAAGGGCCAAGGGCCAAGGGTTGGACTATGCCCAGTTCCTCGCTTCGCACGTAGGCCCCTCGCTCCCGCTTCCTCGGCCCTCGGCGCTAGGCCCTCGGGGCTTCTTCTGCCTTTTCCTTGCGCCGGAAGCTGGTATTGCCGCAGTCCGCGCAGGGGGGGATGCGCCCAGCCTGGACGAAGTGCGTCTCGGCCCCGCACTTGTCGCACACCAGGGTGCCGGGGCCCGTGATCTCACCGGCCTGGTAGAGGCTCATCTGGCGGGCCGTCTCGGCCCACTGGGCGAGCTGCAGGCTGGTCTGGTCGGCGGCCTTGGCGAACATGTCCATCATCCGCTGCTCGATCAGCTCCAGGTCGAAGCGCCACCACTCCCGGATGTCCTGGCCGGTGTCGGCAATATAGCTCGCGGCGTCCTCCACGTCCCGACGCAGGTAATCCGCCACCTTGTGGGCCTCCTCCCGGGTCAGCTCCCCCAGCTCCACCATGTTGTCCCGCGCCTTCTCCACCAGCTCCCGGAAGCGCGGCACCGACTCCTTCTGGGCCGTCTCCAGGGTCTCGTGGGTCCGCTTCAGCATCTCTTCATAGGCGGCCACCATCTTGTCGACGGTCTTCTCGCCAGGTTTGCTCTGCTCCGGATCTGTCATGGTCGTCTCCTGTTGGGTGGTTCCGGATCAAGTGTGCCTTATGGGGGGGATTTGGCAACTCGGGCTCACGGCGTCCTGTCCCCGCTGGAGGTCGGCCGACTCCCTGACTGCAGAGACCAGGTGTCGGGGAGTCAGGCCGAAGGAGAGATCCCGTCCAGATCCCTGAGGCTCGCCCGGTGCTCGGCCTCCACGAGGATCCTGACCATCAAAATGTGTTTCTTGGCGGATCGGGCCAAATAGGGGCTGCTCAGGGGAAAGAAGGGCTTGCCGGAGTCGGGCGGTTGAACGCCCTGGCGCTGCATGGCGATCGAGTACATCGCCAACCTGACCTCCGGCGCCGCGCGGGCGAAAGACTCCGGGCGCAAGCCATGGATCGGCAGAAGTGATTGAACCTCCGCGTCGAGCGTCCGTCGCAGATCCGCGCTGGCATGCTGGAGAATGAAGGCTGCATTGACGACGTTCCAGGCGACGTTACGCCTGGCACGCCAGAAAGCGTAGAACGGGTATGCAACCGCGGGCAGCAGAATGGCCGTGAGCACGAGCATGATGGGCACGAGGCTGGCTTCCATCTAGCCAGTGTCCTAGGTGTTGCAGGGTGAAGTCCGCGCCGCTTGTGCTGGGGCGCGGGCGGATCGGGGGCCGACCAAGTTGGCGGCGATCTGCCTGATGCCCTCCGCGTCGTAGGACGCGGACTGCTCCAGGTGCCCCCACACCGGCTTCGGCCAGCAAGGGTCCCCGGGGCGGCGGCCGATCACGTGGACATGAAGCTGGGGGACCAGGTTGCCGATCCAGGCGACGTTGATTCGGGTGCACCCGAAGCGTTCTCGCAGGCAGTCGCTGACCGCTTTGCAGTCCGCCAGCACCCGGTCGCGCTGCGGGCTGGGCAGGTCAAGAAGGTTGGCTAGCTCCGTCTCCGGGACCAGGATGAACCAGGGTACGGCGGCGTTGCGATGCAGCAGCAGATGGGTCGCGGGAAGCCGTCCGAGGCAGTGACAGTCCGCCAGCAGGTGGGGGTGGATCTGGAAAGCGCCCATGGGTTGACCTGTACCGGATTGCCCGCGGCTCCTGTCGGAGCTGGGAGCATCCGAGAACTATACTTGGTGGCGGGAAGTAGTCGTTAATTAGGGAGGTGTAGAGATGTCCAAGTATGTGATCCTTCCCTTGATCGCGCTCCTCCTCGGCGGGCCCGTGATGGCCTACGACGCGGGGTTAGCGCAGACCTACCAGCACCTGTTCGCGTCCTTCGACGAGCAGCAGACCGCGAAGGCGCTCCACCTGATGACCCCGGAGCAGATCATGGGAGCCCTGAAGAAGGGGGAGCCCCTAGTCATCCTTGATGTGCGCACGGAGCGTGAGCAGTCCATCGTCGGAGTGACCCAGCCTGGGGCCCTGCATATGCCACTGAACCAGGTGTTCACACCCGAGAAGCTGGCCCAGATCCCGACCGATAAGAAGGTCGTCGTGACCTGTCAGTCTGGGGCCCGCGCCCTGGCCGTTTCCATGGCCCTGCGGGATATCGGATTTGACAACGTGTACTGCATGAAGGGCGGCCTGAAGAAGCTGATCGAGTACCTCGATCCGAAGACCGCCTTCTGACCGGCCACTCCGCTCAATCATCTCGACCGGACCCACGGCGCCCGCCGCGGGCCCGCAGTGACCGCGAATTCCCTCAAGCCGCCAGCGCCAGGCGCTTCACGCCGCCGAAATCGGTCTTGCCCGAGCCGAGCTTTGGGATGGACTCCACCCGACGAACCTCCGATGGGATGCTGAGCGGGTTGGCACCCGCCTCCAGGAGCGCCTTGCGCAGGGCCTCCGGGTCCAGGTCCGCCGCGGCCAGCAGCACGATCCGCTCACCTTTCTTCTCGTCTGGCAGGTTGACAGCGGCCAGCTCCAGCTCCGGCTGTTTGAGGACCGCGCGCACCTGCTCCTCCACGGCGCCCAGGCTCACCATCTCGCCCCCCAGCTTTGCGAACCGGGAGTAGCGGTCGACGATGGTGAGGAAGCCGTCGGCGTCCAGGTGCCCCTTGTCCCCGGTCTTGTACCAGCGCATGCCGTCCAGCTCAACCACCGCCTCGGCGGTGCGCGCCGGGTCCTTCAGATAGCCCTTCATGACCTGGACCCCGCCGATCAGGATGAGCCCGTCCTCACCCGGCGGGAGTGATTCGAGGGTTAGCGGGTCCACCACCCGGAAGCTGGTCCCGGGCAGGGGCAGACCCACGGTGCCGGGCCTGGAGCCGGCCTGGGTCTTCCAGGTGTCGGTCTCGATGGTGTCCGGGACATTGACGCTCGCGACCGGGGTGGTCTCGGTGGCCCCGTAGCCCTCGTAGATGGGCTTGCCGAACTTGAGCAGAAAGGCCTCCCGCACGTCCGGCGCCAGGCGCTCGGCCCCCGCCACCACGATGCGCAGTGAGTCGAGCATGAGTGGATGTACCTTGCGGTTGCGGGCATAGAGGCGCAGGAAGGTGGAGGTGCTGCAGAGCACCGTGGCCCGGTGCCGGGCGATGGCCTTGGCGGTGCCCAGGGCGTCAGTGGGGTCCGGGTGACAGACCATGGGGATCCCCTCGATTAGGGGCAGGAAGGTGGTGACCGTGAGCCCGAAGGCATGGAAGGGCGGCAGGCTGGCCAGGATGACGTCGCTCGCCTCGGCGTTCAGCACGTCCGAGATCTGGCGCAGGTTGCCCAGGATATTGCGGTGAGTGAGCTCGATCCCCTTTGGGGTGCCCTCGCTGCCGCTGGAGAAGAGGATGGCGGCGGTCGCCTCCGGGTCGCCACGCTCACCGAAGAGCGTGAGCAGGGCGCCCGCCGGTAGCAGGGTCCCAAGGCCCAGCACGGCCAGCCCTTCGAGCTTGCCGATCCCCGCCCGCAACCCCTCCATCGGATGCAGGGTGCAGTCCGCGAAGGCCGAGCCCAGATCGATGCCGCGGCCCTCCAGCCGCTTCAGGAAACGGTCCGCGGTGATCACATGGCGGATCCCCGCCGCGGCGATCCCAGCCTTCAGCGCCTCGGGCGAGGCGGTGTAGTTGAGGTTGACCACCGTCTTCCCGGCCAGCAGCCCCGCCAGGTTGGCGATGGCGGCGGCGGAGCTGGCCGGCAACAGGATGCCCAGGGCGGGCTCCGGTGCCAGCCGGCGGATCCGCCGGGTGAACAGGAGCACGGCGGCGATCAGGCGCCGGTTGGTGAGGCTTGTACCCGCGGAGTCGATCACCGCGACCCGTCCGGGGGCCCGTTTGGCGGCGGCGAGCCAGGCCTCGGGCAGGGTGGGAAGCCCGGCCACATGGGCCTGCCAGGAGCTGACCGAGAGCTCGAACACCGCCTGCTTCACCCGCTCCGCCCCAGAGTCCAGGGGCAGGGTCTGGCCGAAGGCCACCACCACCTCGCGTGCCCGGCCCTCCCCCCGGCCTTCCTTGAGCTTGGCGCTCGCGTAGGAGTAGCGGCTCCCCCAGAGCCCGCGCAGATAGAAGGGCAGAATGACCCCCGAGCTGGCGGCCCGGGCGGCCAGCTCGAATCCCCGCTTGAACTCGGAGAGCTGGCCGTTCTTGCTGATGGTGCCCTCCGGGAAGAGACAGACCACCTCCCCCTGGTCCAGCAGCTCGGAGACGGTCTTGATGGCCTGGCGGCTGCTGCCCCGGGAGATCGGCACCACCCCGAAGAAGTCCAGGAAGCGCTTGAGATACCAGCGCTCGTAGATCTCCCGCTCCATCACGAAGCGCACCGGCCTGGGGCTCGCCATCTGCACCATGGCCCAGTCCACCCAACTGATGTGGTTGCCGAGCATCAGCACCCCGCCCTGGGCGGGCAGGTTCCGCAGCCCGATCACGTTGAGCCGGTAGCGGGTCGCCAGGATGCGCGCGATCAGGAACCGCACCAGGGACTGGGGGAGCTGGTACAGGGTATAGAGGGCCCCGATCACGGCTACCCCTGCCAGCCCGACCATCAGGGCCAGGGACCCAAGCTCGGCCTTGGCCGCCGCCACCGTGATGGCCAGGAAGGCGAGCATCCACAGGTTCTGGATGAAATTGCTCGCCGCCAGCACCCGCCCGAGCCCCGACTCCCCGGCGTTGAACTGGATCAGGGCGTTCAGCGGGACCAGGAAGAGCCCGCCCAGGAAGCCGAGCGCCAGGAAATTGACCCCGTGCATCCAGATAGCCGGGAGTCCAGGCAGAATGAACAGCGCGACGGCGATCCCGATGGCCCCGATGGCCACCAGGGCCGTCTCGATATGGCCCCGGGAGGCCCGCCCCGCCACCACGGAGCCCAGGATGATGCCGATGCCGGAGCAAGCCAGCATGCCCTGGATGACCACCGTGTTGGTCTCCCCCAGGGTCTCCTTGGCAAAGGCCGGGAAGACCGCCAGGATCACCTGGGAGATGGACCAGAAGACCGCGAGCCCGATGATGGAGAGCCAGATCACCCGGTTTGCCCAGGCGGCGTGCAGGTTCTGCCGCAGATAGCGGCCGCTGCGGTAACGGCTCCACTCGAACGCCATGGCCTGACCGGCGTTCGTTAGCGGCAGGCGGTATGCCAGCACCAGCTCGATCAGGGCCCCGAGCACCAGGAACCAGCCCACGGGCGCGATGAGATGCATGACCTCACCGGGGGCCCCGTAGCTCTGACCCGCCAGGCGTTGCTCGAACAGGATGGAAAAGACGAAGATCCCGGCGAGGATGGCGGTGGTGGCGGTGGCCTGGGCCCAGCCGTTGGCCGCCGCAAGTGACTCCTTGCCCACCAGTTCCTTGATGTAGCCGAACTTCGCTGGCGAATAGAAGGCGCTCTGAACCGCCATCAGGAAGGTCATGGCGAAGGCGGCCCAGAACCAGCCGAGATAATAGAAGGCCGTGATCGCCAGGGTCAGAGCCAGACCTGCCCAGGCGGCGGTCCGCATCACCCGGTTCTTGGGGAATCGGTCCGCGAGGAACCCGGAGGGTGTGAAGAGCAGGACGAAGGGCAGCAAGATCAGGGCGTTGACGATGGCCGTGAGGAGTATCTGGGCATCGCCGTCGAAGGTCTTGAACAGGGTATTCTGGATGGTGATCTTGTGGCCCAGGTCCACGAAGGCGTTCAGGAACATCATCGCCACGAAGGGCAGGAAGCCCAGGATTCGAAACAAACTACCCATGGACTTCCCCCATCGTTCGAGCCTCGGTTTGGATACCCGTATCGGTGCCGATCCCCGCGGGCCGGGCCGCGATCGGGCACCGGAGCAATTAGACCATGCCAATCGAGGCCGGCGAATGCCGATCGCGTCCCATGGGCGGGAGAGCAACGCAGCGATCCGACGGTACCCCACCGTTGCACGCCAACTCTGGGCGCGGCGAGGGGCCGCCGGGATAGGGGCATACCGAGCGGGGTCCCCGGGCGTGGTGTTACAAAGGCTCAGTGGACCAATGAGGGCTCGAGGGAGTCATAAAGAAGCTTGAAATAATGATAAGTTCAGTTAATATAAGATATAACTAATATTTACTCGGGAATCCCCCATGCGTTACATCCATTCGTGGGCGGCCCTGGCCGCCTTGCTGACCGTCACCGCCGTCGCGGCCCAGTCGCAGGCCCCGACCGAGGTCCAGTCCCAGGGCGCCGGGCTGGCCACCGCTCGGGCGGAATACCGGACCGTGCCTCGGGAGTATCGGCTTGACGGGGTGGTGGAGGCGGTCAACCGAACCACCGTCTCGGCGCAGACCCAGGGCCAGGTCCAGGAGATCCTCTACGACGTGGACGACTACGTGGAGAAGGACGCCGTGGTTGCGCGCATCAAGGACACCGAGCACCGGGCCCGGGTGGCCCAGGCCGCCGCGGACCTCAAGTCGGCCGCCGCCCAACTGGAGCAGGCCCGGGAGGAGCATAGCCGCGTCAAGGGGCTCTACGAAAAGCGCAACGTCTCGGACTCCACCATGGACCAGGCCACAGCGGATCTCGCCAGCGCCCAGGCCGCCCTCGAGGCGGCCAGCGCCCGCCTGGAGCAGGCCCAGGAGCAGCTCGAGTACACCCAGGTCCGCGCCCCCTACTCAGGTATCGTCACCCACCGGCACGTGCAGGTGGGCGAGATCACAAGCCCCGGCCAGCCGGTGATGAGCGGCATCTCACTGGAGGAGCTGCGGGTCATCGTGGACGTGCCCCAGAGCGTGATCCCCGCGGTACGCGGCGGCGGAACGGCCCGGGTCTATCTGCCGGATGGCAAGGCTATCGAGACCACCGATATCACCATCTTCCCCTTTGCGGACATGGACTCCAACACCTTCAAGGTGCGGGTGGACCTGCCCGTCGCCATCCGGGCCTTGTTTCCGGGTATGTATGTCAAGACCGGTTTCGTGGTGGGCGAGCGCTCGGAGCTGACGATTCCCAAAGTGGCGGTGGTCTACCGCTCCGAGGTGACGGGGGTCTATGTGGTCTCGCAAGCCGGCCAGGTCCATTTCCGGCAGGTGCGCCTGGGTCGGACCCTGGCAGATGCCTTCGTGGTGCTTTCAGGCCTGAGCGAGGGGGAGCAGGTGGCGCTGGACCCCATCGCCGCCGGAGTCGCGCTCAAGGTCCGGGCCGCCGAGCGTCACGAGGCCGGCGGGGAGAAGCACGATGGTTGAGCGGCTCGGACTCTCGGGCCGCATCGCCGAGCGCTTCCAGGCCACCGAGATCACGCCCCTGCTGGCCCTGGTGGGGCTGCTGCTGGGGCTGTTCGCGATCCTGGTGACGCCCCGCGAGGAGGAGCCCCAGATCAACGTCACCTTCGCCGACGTCTTCATTCCCTTCCCCGGAGCCTCCCCGAGCGAGGTCGAGCACCTGGTGGCGGGCCCCGCCGAGCAGGTACTCTCGGAGATCAAGGGGATCGAGCACGTCTTCTCGGTCTCTCGCCCGGGGATGGCGGTGGTGACGGTCCAGTACGAGGTCGGCGAGGACAACACGGACGCGGTGGTGCGCCTCTTCAGCAAGGTCCTGTCCAACCAGGACTGGCTACCGCGCAACCTGGGCGTGGGATCCCCCATCGTGAAGCCCAAGGGCATCGATGACGTCCCTATCATCACCGCCACCCTGTGGTCCCGGGATCCGGCCACCGGGGCCTTCGAGCTGGGTCAAGTGGCCCATGCCATCGAGCAGGAGATCAAGCGGGTCCCCGGCACTCGGGACGTCTACACGGTGGGGGTGCCGGACCAGGTGGTCCGGGTCTTGCTGCAGCCCCAGGCCCTGGCGGGCTACGGAATCGACATCACGGATCTCCGCCGGTCACTCCAGGCCGGGAACCGGATCTCCGACAACCTGAACGTCACCGCCGACAATGAGGAGGTCCTGGTGCAGACCGGCACCTTCCTCACCAGCCCGGAGCAGATCGGCGACCTGATAGTGGGGCTCCACGCCGGGCGCCCCGTGTATCTCCGCGACGTCGCCACCATCGAGCGGGGTCCGGAGCAACCCGAGACCTACGTCTGGATGGGAGCGGGGCCCGGTGCGGGGCACAACCAGATCGAGCTCCAGGGGAGTACCCCGGCGGTGACCATCGCCGTAGCCAAACAGGAGGGGGTGAACGCGGTGGCGGTGGCGCAGCGGGTCATCGACCGCATCGCCCAGCTCCACGGTACCTTCATCCCCGATGGCGTGGAGGTGACGGTGACCCGCAACTACGGGGCCACCGCCGACTACAAGGCCAAGAAGCTGATCAGCAAGCTGACCTTCGCCACCGTCTCGGTGATCCTGCTGGTCTGGTTGGCTATCGGCTGGCGGGAGTCCATCATCGTGGGGGCCGCGGTCGTCGTGACCCTGGCCCTGACCCTCTTCGCCTCCTGGGCCTGGGGGTTCACCCTCAACCGGGTGTCACTCTTCGCCCTCATCTTCTCCATCGGCATCCTGGTGGACGACGCCATCGTGGTGGTGGAGAACATCCACCGGCACATGGCGCTCAAGTCCAACGCCGGGCGCAAGCTCCTGGAGCTGATCCCCGGGGCGGTGGACGAGGTGGGTGGACCCACCATCCTGGCCACCTTCACCGTGATCGCGGCCCTGCTGCCCATGGCCTTCGTGAGCGGGCTCATGGGGCCCTACATGTCCCCCATCCCAATAAATGCCTCCATGGGGATGCTGATCTCCCTGGTGGTCGCCTTCGTCTTCACGCCCTGGATGACCAACACCCTGCTCGGCAGGCACCACGAGCGGCACGGCCACGCCCACCATGGGGAGTCGCCGGAGGGGGACGCGCGTCCGACCGTGCTGTCCCGCCTGTTCAGGGCCGTGATCGGCCCCTTCCTCGCCGGCTCCAGGGGCAACCTGAACCGCTGGCTGCTGCTCGCCGGCATCCTGGTGCTGATCGGCGGCTCGGTGTTCCTCGCGGTCAACAAGACCGTAATCCTCAAGATGCTGCCCTTCGACAACAAGAGCGAGTTCCAGGTGGTGCTGGACATGCCCGAGGGGACCAGCCTGGAGCAGACCGCCCGGGTGCTGGCCGAGATGGGCGACTTCCTGGCGACGGTCCCGGAGGTCAGCGACTACCAGGCCTACGCGGGGACCGCGGCACCCATCAACTTCAACGGCCTGGTGCGCCAGTACTATCTGCGATCGGGTGCCCACCTGGGGGACCTCCAGGTGAACCTGGTGGACAGCCACCATCGGGACCAACAGAGCCACGCGATCGCGCTCGGACTGCGCGGGCCGCTCCAGGAGATCGCCCGCCGCCACGGCGGCAACGCCAAGATCGTCGAGATCCCGCCGGGACCGCCCGTCCTCTCACCCCTGGTGGCCGAGGTCTATGGACTGGACTACACCGGTCAGATCGCCAAGGCGCGCGAGGTGAGGCAGGTCTTCGAGTCCACGGCCGACATCGTGGACGTGGACGACTCGGTGGAGTTTCCCTCCCGCAAGCTCGTGGTCGAGCTGGACCGGTCCAAGGCGGCGCGCCTGGGTGTCGCCCAGAGCGACGTGGCCCAGGCGCTGGCCACCGTGCTGGACGGAGAGGACATGACCTACCTCCACGGGGCCAACGTCAAGTACGCGGTGCCCATCCGGGTGGAGTACGCGGAGGCCGACAAGTCGGATCTGGAGCAGGTGCTGGCACTGCGGGTGCGGTCCGTTAGCGGCGCCTTGGTGCCGCTGTCTGAGATCGTGACGGTGCAGCAGTCCAGCCGCGACCACAGCATCTATCACAAGGACCTGCTGCCGGTGGTCTACGTGACGGGCGACATGGCGGGTGAGACCGACAGCCCACTCTATGGGCTCTTCGAGATCGCCGGCCGCCTCACCCAGGAGCTGGGCCTGGAGCAGTGGTTCCTTAAGGCCCCCCAGAACCCCTACGAGTACAGCCTCAAGTGGGACGGAGAGTGGCAAGTCACCTACGAGACCTTCCGGGACATGGGCATCGCCTACGGTGTGGGCCTGATCCTGATCTACCTGCTGGTGGTGGCCCAGTTCCGCAGCTACCTGGTGCCCCTGGTGATCATGGCCCCCATCCCGCTGACCATCATCGGCATCATGCCGGGCCACGCAATCCTGGGGGCCAAGTTCACGGCGACCTCCATGATCGGCATGATCGCGCTCGCCGGCATCATCGTGCGTAACTCGATCCTGCTGGTGGATTTCATCAACCAGCAGGTGCGCGAAGGCAGGTCCTTCGAGGCCGCGGTGATCAACTCCGCCGTGGTGCGCGCCAAGCCCATCGCGCTGACCGCCGTGGCCGCCATGGCCGGTGCGCTCTTCATCGTTGACGACCCGATCTTCTCGGGCCTGGCGGTGTCCCTGCTCTTCGGCCTCTTCGTCTCCACCGTGCTCACCCTGGTGGTGATCCCGGTCGTCTACTACGGCGTGATGCGCGAGCGCGTCGAGTGGATCCGCACCGCGACGGGTTAGCGAAAGCGACGCCGGTGCTGTTGCAACCTTCGGGGCGCCGGCGTACCCGTCTTGACGGTCCACCTGCTTTATCATTTGCTTAGAACGTACCAAAGAAAGACCTGCCTCTTGCTTCTTGGCTCCTGGCTGCTCGACGCGATCGCCTAATCATGAATGGGCGGTTCCGGGCCATTAGCACTTCTCGCCTGCAATCGCGCGTTCTTGCAGTCGGCGCCACCGGTTGTTGGACATTGCCAAGCGATCCGGCGGACACGAAGATCCCTCACGCTAACATGTGACCAGGACGGCGACCATTCACTTTATTTTTGTTGCCTGACTGCTTATCTTTGCGGCCAGGGGCCCGCAGCTCGCAGCACTTTCACAGATTGTACCTCCACGTCGGCCAGGGACTGAGTACGCGCCTTCCCGGGCTTTGGGCGGCTCCTACGTCCGCGGGATCGGTGCCCAGGCGCCGCGCGGCTTGGCCTTGGAGGAGGCTACCCGGGTCGAGCTCTCGTGAGCCGGACCAGTCACCGGCGCGTCGCCGATCATCGCCTACTCGCCCAACTCCGTCGGCAGTAACGTGCTCGTTCTGCGATCCTGTTCCAGCATTTGACGCGCCGTTGATGCATTAACGCCGATGGGCATAAGGATCTCGGCGGAATTGCTCTGCCCTTCAACTTGGGCCGAGGCCTTTTGCCTCTCGAGCCCCAACCTTGAGAAATGCCGACGAATGGCGTACCTGGCCGGTTGAGGCGTGGGACTCGGTGGTCCTGTTTGTATCAAACTAGTTGACGTAGCCTGCGCCGATTCGGCCAAGCCAATTCAAACTTCTTTGGTTCTCAATGTACGTGTCTCTCAGTCGTTAGCAACGACTCCACTTTCGTTTTTAGGAGAGCAATAGTGAGCCTTCCGACGTCCCGTAATACTAAGTGCGGCGCCAAAATTCCAGCCGCCCTCGCCGCGGTGTTTGCGCTGTCGGCGTTTGGTGTAATGAACGGCGCCTTCGGCGTGGACCGCGTGGAACTACCCTCCGGTAAAGCTGGGGCTGGTGCCACAACAAACGCGCCGGAATCAGCGAGGAGAGCCAAACCATCGACACCCGACAAAACGATGTTTGGGCTGGATGCGCTTTCCAAGGAGTATGAGGCCTATCGCAGCAGCACGACTGCGGCCTTACAACCGCGCCCGCCCTTCGCCCCCAAGCGGGCATTGGCTCAGATCACGGCGGACGACCGGGTCGTGATCGACGCGGTCGCGGCGCAAGACCCCGAGCAACTCAAGGCGGATTTAGAGACCCTGGGTGCCGAGGTCACGGCGATCGCCGGCCGGATGGTCTCCGCTCGGCTGCCTCTCGGTCAGATATCCGCGTTGGACGGGCTGGCGAGTCTCGCATTTGCCCGCCCGGCCGTTGCGATCACGAACAAGGGGTCCGTGACATCCCAGGGCGATCAATCGATGGAGGCGGACACGGCTCGCCCAAATTTTTTCGCGAGCGGTAGCGGCGTCATCGTTGGCGTCCTTTCCGACAGTTTCGATTGTTCTGGAAATGGCAGCTATGCCGCGGACCAGGCAACCGGAGATCTACCGACGGGCGTCAATGTCCTGGACGATACTGCAACGGACTGCAGCGACGAGGGAAGAGCCATGGCGCAGATCGTCCATGACGTCTCCCCCGGAGCCGGCCTCGCGTTCCATACGGCGTTCAACGGCGAGGCTGACTTTGCTCAGGGCATCCTTGACTTGGCTGCAGCCGGTGCCGATGTCATCGTGGACGATGTCTTCTACTATTTCGAGCCCATGTTCCAGGATGGGGTCATAGCCCAGGCGGTGGACACCGTGAAGGATGCCGGGATCGCCTACTTCTCGTCCGCTGGAAACAACGGCCGGCAGGCCTATGAGGCCCCGTTCGCTCCCTGCCCCTTCTGCGGCCCCATCGGTACCCCCCATGACTTCGACCCCGATCCGGCGGTCGTCGATGGTCGCATCGCACTAACGCAGACGGGTGACACCGTCTACGTCCTGCAGTGGAGCGACCCCTTCCTTTCGGTCAGCGGCGTGGGGGCATCCACCGACATGGACATCTGTTTCTACGCCCCTCCGGGGGCGGCCGACCCGTTTTGGTGCGCGGACTCCGATAGCATGGGGAACGACCCTGTGGAGGCTGCCCTGATCTCGGGATCTGGAACACTGGAAATTTCAATCGAGCGATGGGACGGTCCAGATCCCAGCCTGCTAAAGCTGGTCATGTTCGGCAACGTTCAATTCGATGAGACATACGTCGGCACCAACGCCGGATCCATTTATGGCCACGCCAATGCGGCGGGAGCGGACGCGGTCGGGGCATCGGCCTATTTCCTAACCCCGTTCTTCGGCGAGGATCCACCGGTGCTCAACTGGTACTCGTCCGCGGGCAACACCCCGATCCTCTTCGACACCGATGGCAACGCGATCTCCGAAGTGCGCGAGAAGCCGGAGTTCACGGCGCCGGACGGCGTCAACAACACCTTTTTCGGCTCCGACTATGAGCCGGACGGGTCACCGAACTTCTTCGGCACATCCGCGGCCGCGCCCCACGCCGCCGCCGTTGCGGCACTGATGCGGGAGGTCAGCAGCCCGCCGGTGACACCGGACGAGATTACGACGGCCCTGCAAGGCACGGCGCAGGATATGCTCGAGCGTGAGACTGTGTCTTTCGGTGGACCGCGGGTTGGCATCGGCGCGGGTTTCGACAACGACAGCGGCGCGGGCCTTATCAATGCACTGGACGCCGTCAGCTCCGTAGCAAGCCCGATCACGCCCGATTTGGTCGGTGTCTGGCGCCCGAGCACGGGCCGCTTCTACCTCGACGTTGACGGGAGCCGCACCTGGACCGTGGGTGTCGATGCGATCACGGATTCCTTCGGCGTTCCAACCGACCGTGCGGTAGCGGGTGACTGGAACGGAGACGGTGCCGACGAGATTGGAGTCTGGCGCCCCAGTACGGGCCGCTTCTACCTGGACGTGGACGGCAGCCGCACCTGGACGGTGGGTGTCGATGTGATCACCGACTCCTTCGGCGTGCCGAGTGATGTGCCGGTCGCGGGCGACTGGAACAACGACGGCACGGACGATATCGGCGTCTGGCGCCCCAGCACCGGCCGCTTCTACCTGGACGCGGATGGCAGCCGCACCTGGACGGCGGGTGTGGACGTCATTACAGACCCCTTCGGCATTCCGGCGGACCGTCCGGTGGCCGGCGACTGGAATGGAGACGGCACGGACGACATCGGCGTCTGGCGCCCCAGCACCGGCCGCTTCTACCTGGACGCGGATGGCAGCCGCACCTGGACGGTAGGCGTGGACGTCATTACAGACGCCTTCGGCGTGGCCGGCGACCTGCCGGTCGCCGGCGACTGGAATCGCGATGACACCGACGAGGTAGCGGTTTGGCGTCCGAGCACTGGACGCTTCTACCTGGATCAGGACGGTAGCCGTACCTGGTCCAAGGCTATCGATGTAATTACCGAGTCTTTCGGTGTGGCAAGCGACCTACCGGTGGTAGGGCGCTGGTAGGCTAGCCCGGGGATCTACGCGGGTTGCACCCGCGTAGATCTCAACGGGCCCCGTCCGGCAGTTCGTGTGCCGGTTGAGATGCCCGCAAGAACCTTCCCCATCCGGCCAACCCAAACCAAGCTCCGTGCAGGAAGAGCTCACTTGATTCCGCAGTAAGACCAAACATTGGCCAAGCCTTCGCGGCCGCAGTCAGCAATTGGGTGCGGCCGAGTCTCCTCTCTCTTGATGCCGTGACCTCGCACGGGTCGCGGCGATTAGGTCCCCCGAGTCGATCTGATCCGCTTGCGGTCACGCTGCCGCGAGCCGCGGTTCCAAGCAACCGGGGCTCATTCCAACGGCGGCAAGACAATCACTCGGGGCCATCGAACCCCCGTGCTACGACGGCGGGCAATCGAGGCCCCTCACCTGGCCGCCTGGGAAGACACCCTCGCGCGGCAAGGTGATGGCGGTGCAGCCAGATGGGACAACTGCAGGACGCGCCAGCCCGCGGAAACGCCTAGTCAGGGGCCCGCCGAAGAGGCCACACAATCTCCATCGCGGGGCTGCTGTATGATTGGGGCGATGCCCCTTCGTGCCGAATCGCCCCAAGCCGAGCTCTCTGGAGCCCTGCGCGTATGGCCATTGGCGGGAAGTTGATGGCCGCGCCGGCGGGCGCCTCCGGGTTCCCCGACCGGTGACCCCGCCGGAGGCCGAACCGTTGAGAGCTCTTCACATCGAGGCGGGGCGCCACCTTTACGGCGGCGCCCGTCAGGTGCTGTACCTGCTGGATGGACTAGACCGGGAGGGGGTGAGGAACCTACTGGTCTGTCCGGAGCAAAGCGAGATCGCCCGGGCAGCAGAGCCACACTGCGAGCGGGTCCACCCGATCCCCATGGGTGGAGACCTTGACATCGGGCTGGTCCTGCGGCTGCGCCGCCTGATCCTCTCGGAGGGGCCGGACCTCGTGCACATCCACAGCCGCCGGGGCGCCGATCTGCTTGGGGGCATCGCCGCGCGTCTCGCGGGTGTCCCGGCCATCCTCTCCCGGCGGGTGGACAACCCCGAGTCTCGGCTCGCGGTGCGCCTCAAGTACCCCCTTTACGCCAGGATCATCACCATCTCTCAAGGGATACGCCAGGTCTTGCTGGCTGCAGGTCTCCCGCCCGAGCAGGTGGTGTGCGTGCGGAGCGCCGTCGATGCCGGGCCCTACGCGGCTCGCTGCGACGGAGACTGGTTCCGGCGGGAGTTCGGGATCGAGCGGGGCGCCCGCACCCTCGCCGTGGTGGCCCAGCTCATCGAGCGCAAGGGGCACCGGTATCTGCTTGAGGTCCTCCCTGGCATCCTCGCCCGGCACCCGGAGCTGCGTGTGCTTCTGTTCGGACGCGGCCCCCTGGAGGGAGAGCTGCGGGAGCAGATCCTGCGCCTTGGGCTCGCGGCAAAGGTGCGCCTGGCGGGGTTCCGGTCCGACCTGGAGCGCGTCCTGCCCTGCTTGGACCTGTTGGTCCATCCCGCCACCCTGGAAGGACTCGGCGTCTCGCTGCTCCAGGCAGCCGCGGCGGGGTTGCCCATCGTGGCGGCACGCGCCGGTGGCATCCCCGAGGTGGTGCGGGACAGATCG
>JBGSUY010000128.1:0-8038 GCA_041753195.1 Chromatiaceae bacterium | reverse complement strand
GCTGGCTCGAGCCCGCCCCGCACGGCGAGGTCGTAGCGCGGGCCGCGTCGCTCGTTGCGCAGGACAACCTCGAAGCGTGCCACATCTCCGGCGAACACCGGTGCTCCCGGCCGCGCCTGGACCGCGAGCCCCAGTAGGTTGAACCAGCAATAATGCATGGCCACCAGTCCGACGGAGGCGAGGAAGAAGGTGAACAGGAGGGCCAGATTGTTCTGGTAGTTCAGTGAGCCCATCAGCATCAGGAAGACCACGAACCCGTAGAAGAGTCCGGTGCGCGTCGGCAGGATGTAGATCTGTCGGGCGCCGATCCGGGCCAGCCCGTCCGCGCCAACCGGCGCCCTGCGAAACAGACCCTGAAGCCAGCGACCGACTCGCCTGGAAGCGCGTCTTCGGTTGACACCAAGCGGCGAGCCCAAGGGGTGTCAGGCCACCGGCACGGCCGCAAGGATGAAGGCCGCCACCTCCTCTTGATCCAGGCGGCCTAGCCCATCAACCCCCACCAGACGGTGCATCGCCACGGAGGGCAGCACCGCCTGGATGTCCTCGGGGATCACATAGGCACGTCCGCCGAGGAGCGCCCAGGCCTTGGCCGCCCGCAGCAGCCCGATCCCGGCCCGGGGCGAGAGTCCATGGAGGAAGCGCTCCGAGCGGCGGGTGAAGAGCAGCAGCTCATGGCAGTAATCGATCAACGGAGCCGCCGCGTGCACCTGGGTCACCTGGCGTTGGAGACCCGCGAGCTCTGAGGGGGTCAGCACGGGTCCTTGGCGCTCCACCATGACACGCCGGTCCTCCCCAGCGAGCAGGATCTTCTCCTCGGCTGCGGCCGGATAACCCAACCGGATCCGCATCAGGAAGCGATCGAGCTGGGACTCGGGCAGGGGGAAGGTCCCGACCTGGAAGGCCGGATTCTGGGTGGCGATGACGAAGAAGGGCTCAGGCAGCGGCCGGGTCTCCCCATCCACCGTGACCTGGTGCTCCTCCATGGCCTCCAGCAGGGCGCTCTGGGCCTTGGGCGTCGCGCGGTTGACCTCATCGGCCAGAACCAGCTGGGAGAAGAGCGGGCCGGGGTGGAAGCGGAAGCTCTCGCTGCCTCGCTCATAGACCGAGACCCCCACCACGTCGGCCGGCAACAAGTCGCTGGTGAACTGAATGCGGGCGAACTGGAGCCCCAGGAGCCGGGCCAGCAGGTGGGCCAGGGTGGTCTTTCCCATCCCCGGCAGATCCTCGATCAGCAGATGGCCCCGGGCGAGCAGACAGGCCACGGCCAGGCGCAGCTCCCGCTCCTTGCCCAGGATCACCGCCCCCGCGGCGTCCAGGACGGAGTCCAGCAGGTTGATCCGCGCCGACTTCAGGTTGAGCTGCGCCATGGTCCCTCGCCGTAATCGCTCCGGGCCCTCCATCGAGGGCCCCACGCGGAAAAAAAAGCCCGATGATCCAGCGCCTTGTGCCCGGCCACTTGGGTTAAACTCCGGGTTCTCCCCGATCGGATTCAAACGCCATGTTTGCAGGCGATCACTATGACGTCATCGTCATCGGCGGCGGCCACGCCGGCACCGAGGCGGCCCTGGCGGCCGCTCGGGCGGGGGTACGCACCCTCCTGCTCACCCACAACATCGAGACCATCGGTCAGATGAGCTGCAACCCGGCCATCGGCGGCATCGGCAAGGGTCATCTGGTCAAGGAGATCGATGCACTCGGGGGCCTCATGGCCCGGGCGACGGATCGGGCGGGCATCCAGTTCCGCATCCTAAACGCCAGCAAGGGACCGGCGGTGCGGGCCACCCGTGCCCAGGCGGATCGGGCGCTCTACAAGTCTGCCGTGCGCGCCGCGGTGGAGTCCCAGCCCAACCTGTCCCTCTTCCAGCAGGCGGTGGACGACCTGATGGTCGAATCGGACGGCAACCAGGCACGGGTCACCGGGGTACGCACCCAGATGGGACTCTGCTTCAAGGCGCGGGCCCTGGTGTTGACCGTGGGCACATTTCTTGGCGGTCGAATCCACGTGGGCCTCTCGAATTATGAGGGCGGCCGGGCGGGCGATCCACCGGCCAACGCGCTCGCCAGGCGCCTGCGGGAGCTGCCCTTCCGGGTGCAGCGACTGAAGACCGGGACGCCGCCACGGATCGACGGGCGCACCATCGATTACGCACGTCTCGCGGAGCAGCCGGGCGACGACCCGGTACCGGTCTTCTCCTTCCTGGGCAAGGCGACGGACCATCCCCGCCAGGTGAGCTGCCACATCGCCCGCACCAACGGGGAGACCCACGCGCTGATCCGCGCCGGCCTCTCCCGCTCGCCCCTCTACACGGGTGTGATCGAGGGCATAGGCCCCCGTTACTGCCCCTCCATCGAGGACAAGATCGTGCGCTTCGCCGACAAGGGGAGCCACCAGGTCTTCGTGGAGCCCGAGGGCCTGGGCACCCACGAGGTCTACCCCAACGGCATTTCCACCAGCCTGCCCTACGACGTCCAGGTGGGGCTGGTCCGCTCCATGGAGGGTTTCGAGCGGGCCCACATCACCCGTCCGGGCTACGCCATCGAATATGACTTCTTCGATCCCCGCGACCTGAAGCCGACCCTGGAGACCCACCACCTGGCGGGACTGTTCTTCGCCGGCCAGATCAACGGCACCACCGGCTATGAGGAGGCCGCCGCCCAGGGTCTGCTGGCGGGGCTCAACGCGGCGCTGCGGGTACGGGGCGGCGAGCTCTGGTATCCGCGCCGGGACCAGGCCTATCTCGGGGTCCTGGTGGACGACCTGATCACCCGCGGCACCAACGAGCCCTACCGCATGTTCACCAGCCGGGCCGAGTACCGGCTCATGCTGCGGGAGGACAACGCGGACCTGCGCCTCACCGAGATAGGGCGTCGCCTCGGGGTCGTGGGCGAGGACCATTGGCGGGCCTTCGACACCAAGCGCGAGGCCATCGAGCGGGAGCGCCAGCGCCTGCGGGACACCTGGGTGCGCCCGGGGGGCCAGGATCCCGAGCTGGAGACCCGAGTTCTCGGTGAGCCCCTCAAGCGCGAGGCCCGGGCCCTCGAGCTCCTGGCCCGTCCCCAGGTCACCCACGGGGCCCTATCACATCTGCTCGGCGAGGCGTCCCCCGATCTTGACCCGGCGGTGGCGGAGCAAGTCGAGATCCAGGCCCGCTACGACGGCTACATCGAGCGCCAAAGGGCGGAGATCGAGCGCCAGCGGGGGCAGGAGTCGAGGACGCTGCCCCCGGACTTCGACTTCGCCGGCGTGCGCGGGCTTTCCACCGAGGTCCGGGAGAAGCTCTGCCGGGTGCGCCCGAGCACGGTCGGTCAGGCGGCGCGCATCCCCGGCGTGACCCCGGCCGCAGTCTCCCTGCTCCTGATCCATCTCAAGCGCCAGTCTGCTTGACGGGACCGGGCCTGATGGACCTGGACCTCAGTGACGCGTCCGAGACGGACCCGCGCACCCTCGCGCTTGCCCGGGGTGCGGCGGCCTTGGGGATCGCGCTCAGCCGCCAACAGCTTGCCCGCCTGCTCGGATTCCTGGATCTCCTGGCCCGCTGGAACCGCCGCTTCAACCTCACGGCCATCCGCGACCCCATGGCCATGGTCAGCCACCACTTGCTGGACAGCCTGGCGGTGGCCCCCTACCTCCAGGGCGAGTCGATCCTGGATCTGGGCACGGGTGCGGGCCTGCCGGGCCTGCCCCTCGCGATCGCCGAGCCGAGCCGGCGCTTCTGGCTCCTGGACAGTAACGGCAGGAAGGTCCGATTCGTGCGTCAGGCGGTCCTCGACCTGGGTCTGACCAACGTGGAGCTGGTCCAAAGCCGCATCGAGTCGTACCGACCGGGAAGAAAATTCAGTACCATAGTGACCCGTGCCGTCGCCTCTACGCCAGAGCTCCATGCCCAGACGGTTCCCCTACTCGCAAGTCCCGGTCTGCTCCTAGTCATGAAGGGTCGCTACCCCGGGGAGGACCTTGCCCATCCGGCCCTCGCCGCCCTGGATCTCGCGATTCGGTCCCTGAACGTGCCCTTGCTCGACGGCGAGCGCCACCTGATCGAGATCCGCCGTGACTGATTCCACCATGGTCCGCATCATCGCCGTCGCCAACCAAAAAGGCGGGGTGGGCAAGACGACCACCGCCGTCAACCTGGCCGCCTCCCTGGCGTCCATGAAGCGCCGGGTGCTGTTGGTGGATATGGACCCCCAAGGCAATGCCACCATGGGTTGCGGTGTGGACAAGCATGCGGTGGAGCGGACCAGCTGTGACCTGTTGCTCTCTGACGTTCCCGTCTGGGACTGTGTGCAGCGGGTGGCTGAGCCGGACCCTGGGTTCGACCTGCTCCCTTCCAATGGCGACCTCACCGCCGCGGAGGTGGGCCTCTTCGACTCCGCCGACCGCGAGCGCCGCCTGGCCAAAGTGTTGGCCACTGTGGCCCAGGACTACGAGCTGATCATCATCGACTGCCCGCCGTCGCTGAACATGCTCACGGTTAACGCCCTGGTGGCGGCCCACGGGGTCCTGATCCCCATCCAGTGCGAGTACTATGCCCTGGAGGGGCTGTCCGCGCTGATCGACACCATCGAGCAGATCCGCGCCAGCCGTAACGGGGGCCTGCGCATCGAGGGCATCCTGCGCACCATGCACGACCCGCGCAACAACTTGGCCAACCAGGTCTCCACCCAGCTCATCACCCATTTCACCGACCAGGTCTATCGCACCATCATCCCGCGCAACGTCCGCTTGGCGGAGGCCCCCAGCCACGGTCTGCCGGCGCTGCTCTACGATCCGGCCTCCAAGGGCGCGGTCTCGTACCTGGCCCTGGCGAGCGAGGTGCTGCGCCGCAACGGGCGTCGCGACGCGAGCGCCTGATTCCGGACTCGGCCCCCCCGGACCCTGACTCCCGAACCCGGCCTCCAGAGCCAAAATCGATGGACGACACAAGCAAGGTCTCAAGCAAGAAGCGCGGACTCGGCCGGGGGCTAGACGCCCTACTCGGGGCCACCCGTCCGCCGCTGGTCAACCTCCACGACGCCGTCCCCGGTTCCCTGGAGTCCCAACCCGCCGAGTCACCACTGGAGCGCATCACCCGGCTGCCCGTGGAGCGGATTCAGCGGGGGCGCTATCAGCCCCGCCGGGACTTCGATCCGGACGCCCTGCGGGAGTTGGCGGATTCCATTGCCGTTCAGGGGGTGATCCAGCCCATCGTGGTGCGGCCTTTGGGGGAGGAGCGCTACGAGATCATCGCCGGGGAGCGTCGCTGGCGGGCCGCCCAGCAAGCGGGTCTGGGGGAGATCCCGGTGGTCGTCCGGGAGGTGGACGAGCCCACGGCTGTCGCCATCGGGCTCATCGAGAACATCCAGCGGGCCGACCTCAATCCTCTGGAGGAGGCCGGGGCCCTGGAACGGCTGTTGGGCGAGTTCGGTCTCACCCATCAGCAGATCGCGGAGGCCGTGGGCAAGTCCCGCACCACGGTCACCAACCTGCTGCGGCTGCTCGAGCTCAACCCGGACGTCAAGGCCTATGTGGAGCACTCCCAGCTGGAGATGGGCCATGCCCGCGCCCTGCTCGGGCTCAAGGGTGTTCAGCAGAGCACTGCCGCCAAACAGGTGGTGAGCGCCGGACTCTCGGTGCGCGAGACCGAGCGCCTGGTGCGCCGGCTCCAGCAGGCGGGGGAGACCCAGCCGGCACCCGCCGCCAAGCGGGACCTGGACCCCAACGTTCGTCACCTCCAGAACGACCTTGCCGATCGCCTGGGGGCCCGGGTCGAGATCCACCAGGGCAGCAAGGGAGCGGGCAAGTTGGTGATCGCTTACAACAGCCTGGACGAGCTCGACGGTATCCTGTCGCACATCAAGTGACCTTCTGTCCTGCATCCCGGGGACCCCGGATCCCGGCGCTCTCCTCCTCACGCGCCTCAGGGTCATCTCGGACGACTCAAAGCCGTGAATCGGTTTAATGGGCCCATCGAACGCCTTGGGTCGCGTTGACCCCCATTTGGCGACCCCCTATACTGCGCCTCCGGTAAGGGGGAGCACCCTTCCAGCACTGGTCCCTTTGATGCAACAGGCGGATGGCCGGCTCGTCAGGCGGGTCCTGAAGGTCCAGGCGATCCTCGGGTTGGGTGCCATGGCCCTCGCCCTGCCCCTCGGTGGCTCAGTCGCGCTATCGGTCCTGATCGGCGCGGGGAGCTGCCTCGCGGCCAACGCCCTGTTCGCGGTCTCCGCCTTCCGGGGCTACCGCGCCCAGGCACCGGAGCGCATCGTGCTGCGCTTCTACGGCGCGGAGTTGGCCAAGATCGTGTTGATCCTAGCCCTGTTCGCCATCGCGTTGGCGATGATCGATGGCTTGAACGTGCCGGTAGTCCTGGGTGCCTACCTCGTCACCCAGTTTGCCTCGCACCTGATCGCCGCCCAATCGGATGTGCGGCCCGGGCCTCGGCCCGTCGAGCCGACCCAGAAGTGAGAGACCAACGATGTCATCCGTTGAATCGGTCACTGAAAACGCCCTCACCGCCCAGGGGTACATCGCGCACCATCTCACCAACCTCACCCTGGGTCTGCACCCGGAGCGGGGGCTCTCCTTTGCCCACAATCAGGCCGAGGCGGCGCAGATGGGTTTCTGGGCGATCAACGTCGACACCATGTTCTTTTCCGTTCTCCTCGGGTGGCTAGCCTTCAGCTTTTTCCGTCGGGTCGCCGAGCGAGCCACCGCCGGCGTCCCGGATGATGCCCAGAACTTCGTCGAGGCCATCGTCGACTTGGTGGACGAGAATGTCCGCGGCTCCTTCAGCGGCAGGAACGCGATGGTGGCTCCCCTGGCATTGACCATTTTCGTCTGGGTTTTCCTGATGAACCTGATGGATCTGATCCCGGTGGACCTGCTCCCCTGGCTTTTTGGGCTCTTCATGTCCCTCTTCGGGGCCGATCCCCACCACGTCTTCCTGCGGGTGGTGCCGACGACCGACCCCAATACCACCTTCGGCATGGCGTTGGTGGTGTTCGGCCTGGTGCTCTACTACAGCTTCAAGATGAAGGGGGTTGGCGGCTTCCTGGGTGAGCTCACCCTGCAGCCTTTCGGTAAGTGGGGCATGCCAGCCAACTTGGTCCTGGAGGGCATCAGTCTGATCTCGAAGCCCGTCTCGCTGGCGCTGCGTCTCTTCGGCAACATGTACGCAGGGGAGATGATCTTCATTCTGATTGCCCTGATGTACGGTGGCGGTCTGGTGTTGGGGGTCTCGGCGGGCCTCCTGCAGTTCGTCTGGGCGGTGTTCCACATCCTGATCATCACCCTCCAGGCATTCATCTTTATGGTGCTGACCGTCGTCTATCTGGACATGGCCCATCAGACCCATCATTGAAATTCCTTTTTCGGCTCTAACCCCCACGCGGAGACACCCATGGATCTCGAAGTCGCACAAGCATTCGCACTGGCCATCAAGCTAATCGGCGCGGGCCTCATGCTCGGCCTCGGTGCCGTCGGCGCCGGCGTCGGCATCGGCGTGTTGGGGGGACGCTTCCTCGAGGGCGCGGCGCGCCAACCCGAGCTGATTCCGATGCTCCGCACCCAGTTCTTCATCGTCATGGGTCTGGTGGATGCCCTGCCGGTCATCGCGATCGCCATGGGTCTCTATCTGATGTTCGCCGCCTAAGGACAGGTCAGGCCGACCCGCGCCGGGCTCTGGCTGCCCGTTGGACACGAGGCTCGCAGATGAACTTCAACCTGACACTCATCGGCCAGATGATCTCCTTTGGGGTGTTCGTCTGGTTCACCATGACCTATGTCTGGACGCCTATCGTCAAGGCGCTCCAGGACCGTAAGGGCAAGATCGCTGAGGGCCTGGCGGCCGCCGAGCGGGGCCATCAGGAGAAGGCCCTCGGGGAGCAGCGGGCCTTGGAGGTCCTTAAGGAGGCCAAGCAGCAGGCTGCGGAGATCCTGAGTCAGGCCCAGCGCCGCGCCGGGGAGATCGTGGAAGAGGCCAAGACCGACGCCCGTGCCGAGGGCCAGCGTCTGGTGGCGGCCGCCCAGGCGGAGATCGAGCGCGAGACCAACCGCGCT